>JBMTLP010000344.1:0-4222 GCA_049433245.1 Pirellulales bacterium | reverse complement strand
CCAACGTGACAGGCTGGCGCTCTAACCAACTGAGCTACACCCCCGACGGCAGGCGGCCTTCATCGCATGCTTTTGGCAACGCCGCAAACTGCGGAGAGGCGAGGTCCGCCTCCAGAAGATCGTCCTGAGACAGGTGTCTGCCTCGCTTGAACGGAGGAAGTATAGCAGCGGATTCGCCGCATAGAAGGTGCGGTTCTTTTTCCCAGGAAACGAACCAGCGGTATCGCTCGGCTACGGCTGCTTTTTCCGGAAAAAACTCAGAGAATCCCACGTTCTGGAGCGAAACCTTTGCGGCGAGCCAGCTCAAAATCGGCGGCCGCCTGCTGCAACTGCCCCTGAGTCTCAAGCACCAGTCCGCGGTGGTGAAGCATCACCGCAAGGGCGTGGTCGAGCGACCGCATCCGCTGCAACAACTCCAGAGGGTCAAGACTTCTGCCGAGGAACATGATCTGCTCACGGCGCTGCCGCGTGAGGTCGATCGCGAGTTCCAAGTCAGACAAGGCGTCGTCGGAGCGACCGGCGAGATGCCGCAGAAACCCGCGAGTATCGAGAAACTCAGGGGGCGGCGACGGCATGGCCTCCAGCACTCGGTCGATGTCGTCGAGCGCCTCCGAAATCTCACGGCCGACCAGGCCCCGCACGTAGGCTCTGAGATTCACTGCCTCCGCGTTGTCTCCACCCGCCAATGCGACCACCTTCGCCACGTCGGCCAAAGCGTCGTCTGCCCGCCCCGCCACGACATGCACAATCGCCCGCACGCGATACGAATCCAGCTGGTCTGGGGCGTTCGCGACGCCGAGATCGGCGTCCTCGCGGGCTCCGGCAGGGTCGCCGCTCTCCAGTCGCAGCATGGCACGCGCGGCGAGCAGCGATGCGTCGTCACCATGCCAAACGATCGCACGATCGAGTTCTCGCACCGCCCCGACCAGATCCCCCTGTGCTTCACAGGCAAACGCTCGCTCCAGTGACCATCGCACCACCGCGGCTCTCGCGAACGGCATCACTTCGGGCACGATCACCGCAGGCAGCAGCACGCCCAAGGCCACCAACAGCACGCCCCAACGCTTGGCTCGGCTGGCGCGACGAGGCCCGCGCCCGCCCCACCGCTGTGAACGGGAAGGCCCCGCTCCAGGCACCTCAAATTCAGTTGGTATTGGAAAACCGAGGTCGTCGTAGGCCTGTCCCATGCCACCCCCAAGGTGCACGCTGCCGCCGCGGCGTTCATCCAACCGCGAAACCTGCTCGCCAACTGGCTACCGAGGAGGGCAGCCAACACTCGAAACTCTGCCCCTCATCATAGCCCGCCTCGCCATCCCCTCGATGGCTGGCCTGAGCAAAGAGACGAAACAGAGTTGGCCGGGGAGGCGGCCGGCACCACGCGACTCGTTGACGTCCGTTCACAACCTGCCCTACATTCGTGCAGAACGCAGGTGGACCATTCCCTTTTGTCACCGGGCGAGATCGCGGAGCAACAGCATGCCACTGTTCGAAATCGAGACCGTCGCCCACATCATCATCTCGTGGGCTGTCGATGAAGACGCAGCCCGCCAAGTGGTCGCTGACGCGTACCCCGGCGAGTCGATCGTCCGTCTCACCCGACGCCCCCGCGACACATGGGTGATTTCGAAATCGGCGCTCGGGCTGCCGACCTCAAACCAGGACCCATGTTTCACCGCCCGCGAGTGCCTCTCGAAAGCGGCAGGCGACAAAGTGCATGCCATTCGGCTTTACATGCACGAGACGGGAGACGACCTCGAACGCGCGAGGAAGGTCATCGAATCGAATATGGTGATGGGCTGGTAGCCGTCACACCAGCAACGGGCTCGTCGAAGGTGGCCATCTGCACGGGGGACCGAGACGCTGGTTCGTCTGAAAAGATCGGCGCAGAAGGCTGGTAACTGGAGGTTCCCGCCGGGCGATACATCGGATCTGGTCGCCGCTTGAGCCCACCACTCTCGGACGGAGGCTGCACGGCCTGCACGTCAAATGCGGGCGCGTCAGGGGTGGCCGCATCGGCGGCGGGGCCAGCCACATCAAAAGACCGCTCGGCCGCGTCATACGAAGATGGGCCGCTCGCGGCCGGCGGCGGCAACCACGCGGAAGCCTGTGTGGAGGTCTCCGCCACGGGCTCGTTCGCGACCGACTCAACAGGAGCAGGCGGCCAGGTCGAGCCGGAAGCGACGGGCGGATCGCCCGCCGCAGCAGGAAACGCGGAAGACTGAGTCGCAGGCACCGCTCCGCCAAACTGACTTCCTCCTGCAGCGGCGTACCGCGACGACGCCACAGGGGAATCGCTTGCCGAACCTTGCTGCACTGGCGGCGCCTGACCAAAAGCCGACGTGACGGGCGCGGTCGTGGCATAGCCCTCGGGAGCGGCGGAGAGCGGCGGGTCACTCGCGGCGGGATCGGCAGCGAATGCCGAGCCGGCAGCTGGAGCAATCCCCACTGTTTGTTCCGGAGGATAGGCCCCGTCCGAGGTCCCGCTGGCCGAGCCGAAACGCGACGTCACCGTATCGGCAGGTGGCGTTGCGGTAGGAGTTTCCGCGCCGCCGAGTGGGCCGTATGGCCCTTCTTGAGCCGCGATCGTCTCCACGGGCGCGGCAGGCGCGGCCCCAAATGTTGGCGCGTTCTGCGAAGCCTCCACATCCGCCATGGTGGCCACTTCGGGAGGCTTCATGCCGTAGGTCACAGGCATTGCACGGCCGCTAGGGTCGGTTGCTATGGGCGGCGCTGCCGCCACCAGGGCTTCTGTAGCGGTTTCAGGATCACCTGGCACCACATAACCTTCGGGCGTCGATGTGGTGGGGTACGGGGTCGCCTTGGAGGACGGCTTTACGATTTCCCCCTCGAAAGGAGGCGCCGAGGCGAGTTCTTCACCTTGGCTCGCCACCGAACCCTGGCCCGGCAACCAGCTGGTCATGCTCGACCCTCCACCAAGGCGGCACCCGGTGCCACAAGGCAGGACAAGCAACGTAAGGACGGCCGGCAGGGCCAAACGGCATCTCATGTATCGATCTCCAGACTGGTGGACGGGCTCCACGGGTCGGGGAGATACGGGTCGCGTGCCATCGGCGTCAACCGCATGTTGTCGAAAAGCAACGGGTTGACTCGAGATGCCACCAAAAATGGCAAGAGGGGCAAACAGGTGAACCCCCTGCTGCCCCTCGTGTGTTTGCTGATGCCGCTCGGATTAGAGGGCGGCGAACCGCTGACCGATCACGTCCCAATCGATCACCTCGAAGAAAGCCGTCACGTAATCGGCGCGACGGTTTTGGTAGTGCAGGTAGTAGGCGTGCTCCCACACGTCGATGCCGAGCAGCGGCGTGTTGCCATGCATCAGCGGGCTGTCTTGGTTGGCAGTGCTTTCGATCAAAAGTTTGCCGTCAGATCCAGCAGAGAGCCATGCCCAGCCACTTCCAAAACGCGTCATCGCCGCCTTGGCGAAGTCTTCCTTGAACTTCTCGAAGCCGCCGAGTTGGCCGCGAATGGCATCGCCAAGGCTTCCCGCAGGCTCGCCTCCCTTGCCTTTGCCCATCGACTCCCAAAAGAGAGTGTGGTTGGCATGACCACCACCGTTGTTGCGGACCGCCGTGCGGATCGCTTCCGGCACCTGCTCGAGGTCACGAATCAACTGCTCAACCGGCTTGTCCGCCAGGGGGCTGCCTTCGAGAGCCTTGTTGACGTTGGCGACATAGGCAGCGTGGTGCTTGTCGTGATGGATCTCCATGGTCCGCGCATCGATGTGCGGCTCAAGGGCATCGAAGGCGTACGGAAGCGGAGGCAGGGTGTAGGCCATAACAAACGACTCCAAACCAAAAGAAGTAGATCGAACACACCACGCGACGGACGACTGGCGGGAAGCGCCTAGGCATCGTAGCCCACGCACCTTCTCGAGGGGAGGATACCGGAGCGACCCAGCACCGACAATCGTCGTCCTCAGGCCCCAGCAGGTTGTGGCCCACGCACAATGGATCAAGAACGACTGGCAGGATGCGACGGGCGTGACGGTTGCCCCACGCGTTTCAAGGAGCCTCAACTTTAGCCAGCCGTTGGGCCGACTCTCCACGCGTAGGACCACTCGCCTCAGAGCTGAAAGAACGCACCGCCATGCCCTCGTTTCAGGCGAGCCAACGTCGCGACCTTCGACGTCGTTTGGCGACGGCAGGCCTCTCCGCAACGAACCCGCCCACCCCCGAGTCGACGGGCGGCGATCGCCCGCTCG
>JBMTLP010000343.1:0-4232 GCA_049433245.1 Pirellulales bacterium | reverse complement strand
GCACCTTCCCCTGATCCTGAAACACAGGTGAAGTGTCTTCGGCGACGACAAAATCGATGTCGATGTTTCTCCGTTCGGCGAGTGGGCGGACCATGTCGCACTGGGCGGAAATCACGTTTGCGATTGGGAACTCGGTCGGACGAATCGCCATCTTGCCGGCTTCGATCTTTGCCAGATCGAGAATGTCGTTGATCATGTCCAGCAGCATCCGGCCCGACGAGCGAATGTTCTGCACGTAACGCTTCTGCTTCTCTTCAAGTGCTGGAATACCTCCCAATACATCTGAGAAACCGATGATGCTGTTGAGCGGCGTCCGCAGTTCATGGCTCATCGTTGCGAGGAAGTCACTCTTGAGTCGGTTCATCTCGTAGAGATGCATGTTGGCCTGAGCGAGTTGGTCGACCTTGCTATCGAGGTCGTGATTCACTTTTCGCAGCTCGTCCTGTGAGTCGACGAGTCCGCGAAGCATGCGGTTGAACGCGGTGCCAAGATCCTCAAACTCGTCGCCGGTATGAATTTCTGCCCTCGCACCGACGTTGCCCTTGCGGACTTCGTCGCTGACTTCGCGAAGGTGCTTGAGCGGCTTCACGATCACATAGCGAACAATCACATACGCCGCGAGCATCGCCAGAAACACCGTAACGATGGCCGTCGTCAGCAGGATCGCGCGGTTGACATTGATCGCGTTTTGCGTGGCAGAGTCGGGAATAACGACCTTCACCACAGCCATCAATTCGTTCTCAGCGAGTCGCGGGCCGACGGCGCCCTCCGCGGTCGTGGGGCCACGGTGCTCGTGGCAGATCAGGCAACTCGTGCGGGCCCGGATTGCCTGGTAATAGTGATACTCGGCATTGTCGGCGGTTCGGAATTCGCGGTATTCGCCGCTCTCGGTCGAGAGCACGGGCGACTCGGCTGGAGGCGGCGGCAGGGTGGATCCGCTGGCTTCCGGGTCATCGAAGTAGTCGAGGACTGCTGTGTCGAGTGAGGTGTAGGAGGCCTGCTCGTCGCCGGCGGCATCGGGTCGCAGAATCGTCCAGGTGTAGGGCTGGCTCTGAAGCTGTTGGCCGAGCGTCTCAATGAGCGTCGTGTATTTCTTATCGGCCTCGAGCGTCTTCCAGTGGTGATGGAGCATCACCGCGTCCACGAGATGGCGGCCCGTGGTGCGAGTGCTCGTGTACACGAGATTCTCGGTACGACTGCCGTACCACCAGAAACTCCCGGTGATGAGCAGAAGGAGGCACAGTCCAAAGAGGAAGCGGCACTTCCTCTCGAGGCTTGTTTCTCCAAGGATGTCTTTCAACGCTCGGTACGACATGCATTTTTTCCCAGTCGTATCGTACCGCCGTTCTTCAGCTAACTGGAAGGCGAGCCTCAGCGAATCGTCAGAGCATCTCGACCGGGTCGACATCGATGATCCAGGCAACGGAGTCGGGCACGCGGAGGCCTTCCGTTGCCTGACGGACGAGTTGCCTGAGCGTGTCTCCATCGGGTCCCTGAACCTGCAGGTGCCATCGCCAAGCATCCCGCAGGCGTTCGATCGGTGCTGGCGCTGGGCCGAGCACACGGATGCGGCGGCCCGCGTCGTGAGCCGCTTCAATCTGTCGCTGCAGCCTCCCCGCGAGATGCTCTGACCACTCGCGGGCCGCGGTTTCGCTTCTTGAACGAACGACAAAACGAATCACCTGCCCGAAGGGTGGGTAACCGAGCGCCTCCCGGATCGGCAATTCGTGGCGAACGAAGGCTTCGTAGTCGTGAACGGCGGCTGCGCGGATCGCAGGATGGTCAGGTGTGGCTGTCTGCACGACCACGCGGCCCCCTTTGGGGCCTCGGCCGCTTCGGCCAGCCACCTGGGTAATCAGTTGGCAGGTCCTCTCGCCGGCGCGAAAGTCTGGCAGGTGGAGGGCGGCGTCGGCGTAGACCACGCCGACGAGCATCACCGACGGGAAGTCGAGCCCTTTGGCGATCATCTGGGTTCCCACCAGAATGTCGATCTCGCCCCCCCGGAAAGCGTCGAGGGTGGCTTCATGACTGCCGCGACGACGCATCGTGTCGGCATCCATGCGGGCCACACGGGCGTCGGGGAAGGAGCGGGCCACGCGGTCTTCAAGACGCTGCGTGCCACTCCCTCGCATCGAGAGCCCAAGCTCGCCGCATTCACTGCAACTGGGACGAATGCGGATCACGCGGCCGCAGCCGTGGCAGATCCCGCGGCTGCCCGGTTGATGGAGCGTGAGCGAGAGGTCGCACTGAGGGCAGGTGACGGTGTGGCCGCAGGCGTGGCACTGCACATGCGTGGCAAAGCCTCGGCGATTGAGCAGGAGGATCACCTGGCCGCCAGCATTGAGCGCCCAGCGAATCCCCGCTTCGAGCCGCGGCGTGAGACCTCCCGCTTGTCGCGGAGGCCCGTCGCGCAGGTCCACCGTGAGCACGCCGGGGAGATGGGTGCCACCTACTCGGTTGGGTAAGCTCACCATCCTCCACGTACCACTCAGGCACTTCTGGAACGTTTCCAAAGCCGGCGTTGCTGAACCAAGGACGAGCGGTATCGATTCCTTTCGACACCGCCATTCAGCCACGTCGCGGGCATGGTATCGCGGCGCTGTGCTCTGTTTGAAACTGCTCTCATGCTCCTCATCGATCACCAGCAGGCCCAGTCGAGGCGTTGGTGCGAAGACGGCGCTGCGGGCCCCCACCACCACGCCCACGTCTCCCGCCGCAATCTTCCGCCATTCGTGATGCCGTTCGGCGGGCGTCAAGTGGCTGTGCAAGACGGCAACGCTCCCAAACCGTCGGCGAAAGCGGCCGCACGTCTGGGGCGTGAGGCTGATTTCGGGCACCAGCACGATCGCCTGCTTACCGTATCGAAGGGTCTCCTCCACAGCCTGAAGATAGACCTCCGTTTTCCCGCTGCCGGTGACGCCGAACAGCACCACGGTCTCGTGCCGTCCTTCTCGCATGGCGTCACAAATTGGCGTGAGCGCTGCCGCCTGATCCACGGAGAGTTGCGGTCGTTCATCCGCTGGCAGAGCTTGCCGCTCGAGGTTCGGCGGGGTCGCCTCCACGAGTAGCCCCCGCTTGACCATGCGGCTGATCACCGCGCGGCTCGCTCCCGAGCGGTCTGCCAGTGCTGAGGCGGTGAGAGGTTCGGTGGCGGTGGCAATGACCTTTTGTTGAGCGGGCGTCAGGCGAGGCTGCGGACCGGGGTCGGCTGCGAGCACGAGGTGCGGCTGTTGACGGCTGCCTGCTGCTTCGCGGACGCCGGCTGGCAGCACCGCTTCCAGGACCTCGCCGTGGCGACACATCCATCGTTCACTCATCCACGCCGTGAGTTCGAGCATCGTCGACGAGAGCAGCGGGCGTTCGTCCTCCACATCGAGAACAGCTTTGAGGCCAGATACCGGCACGTCACGCGTAGCCACCGCCACGCAGTATCCAACCTTGGGGCGATTGCCGCGGCCGAGGGGAACTCGCACCCGTCGCCCAGGTTCGACACTGCCCGCAAGTTTTTCGGGAACAAGGTAATCAAGCGGGCGATCGATCGGGCCCGCGAGCACGATGCTTGCCACGAGCCCTGTATGCCGGTCGTCCTCTTCCCAGGCGGGCCCGCTCTCGAACAGCGCTCGCTGCGGCGTATGCTGGCTCATGGCAGGTCACCCCGAGGGGGCTCGGTCGTGTGGCGCAACTGGGCGTGAGGCAGGAGCATGCGAATCGGTATTTACGGAGGCAGCTTTGATCCGGTGCACCTTGGTCACCTGATCGCAGCGGAGTCAGCTCGCGAGCAGGCCTCACTCGAGAAGGTCATTTTCGTGCCAGCAGCCCAATCGCCACACAAAACGCACCACACGCTCGCTCCGGCGGCAGATCGACTCGCGATGCTGGAACTGGCAACGAGCGGCCATGGTGCGTTTGAAGTCTCGAGCATGGAACTCGACCGAGGTGGCATCAGTTATACCGTGGAGACCCTTGTCGAAATGACAGCGAGGTTCCCGGATGACCAACTTGTGCTGCTGCTCGGACCAGATGCGGTGCGAGGCCTGCCACGCTGGAGGGAGCCAGCGAGAATCGCCGAACTCGCCGAACTCGTTACAGTGAGCAGGGTCGGTCTCGACGACGTCAACCAACTCCGCGACGACGCCAAACTGCAGGAACTGCTGGGTGCTGCGGCGGTCGAACGTTTGATTGCAGGCTGTGTGCAGATGCCGGCGGTGGGTGTGCGGGCGACTGAGGTCCGG
>JBMTLP010000342.1:0-4235 GCA_049433245.1 Pirellulales bacterium | reverse complement strand
GAAGTTCCACAATACGTGGAACTTCTCGAGGGGAAAACGATCGTGAAGACGATCGCCGTACCTGGCCGCATGGTGAACTTCGTCGTCCGCTGACCTCGGGTCTCTGCTGTTCTGCCGCTGTCTCTCGCGGTCACGAAAAGCCATGTGTGAGAGGAGCGACCGATCTCGCCGTTTCAGGTACCGCCACGAAGTTGGCCCGACGCAGCCGAGTCGCGTAGCATGTGCAAGAATAAAAGACAGGAACGTGAGGCGTCTGGTTTCAGGAGGATAGGGACTGATGGGAGTGAAAAAAGTACTGGCCCTGGTGCTCGGCGGTGGCCGAGGCACACGTCTTTTTCCGCTCACCCGCGATCGTTCCAAGCCTGCCGTGCCCCTCGCCGGCAAATACCGCATCATCGATGTGCCCCTCTCGAACTGCATCAACAGCGGGGTGCAGCGAATCTACGTGCTGACGCAGTTCAACTCCGTCAGCCTCCACCGACACATTCGGCGGACCTACTCCTTCGATCACTTCAGCGGCGGTTTCGTCGAAATCCTTGCCGCCCAGCAGACCCTCGACACCTCCACCTGGTACCAGGGTACGGCCGACGCCGTCCGCCAGCACATCCGGCTCCTGCAGCAGTCGGATGTGGAGCATGTGCTGATCCTCTCTGGCGACCAGCTCTATCGCATGAACTACGCGGACATGCTCGAAACCCACACCAAAAGTGGTGCCGACGTGACAATCGCGGGGATTCCAGTCGGACGGGAAGCAGCGTCCGCCTTGGGCGTCATGCGACTCGACGAGACCGGTCGCGTGGAAGGCTTCCTTGAGAAGCCTCAGACCACCCAAGAGGCTGACCTGGTGAAAACCGATCCGTCCTGGATCGATCGTCGTGGGATTCCTTCCAAGGGCCGCGACCTGATCGCGAGCATGGGCATCTATCTCTTCAATCGCGACTGTTTGGTCGACCTGCTGATGAAGACCGACTACCAGGACTTCGGCAAAGAGGTCTTTCCTGCCTCAATCCGAGCGAGGAACGTACAACTGCACCTCTTTCATGACTACTGGGAAGACATCGGCACCATCCGCTCCTACTACCAGTGCAACATCGACCTCGCGAGCCCTGAACCGCCGTTTGAACTGGCGAAAGCAGGCTCGCCGATTTACTCCCGCGCCCGCTTCCTGCCCCCATCTCGAATCGACGGGGCTCATATTCAAAAGAGCCTGATTTCTGACGGCTGCCTGATCGCCCCCGGGGCTGTGATCGAAAACAGCGTGATTGGTCTGCGATGCCGCATCGGCAAGAACGCCGTGATTCGCAACTCGGTGATCCTCGGTAACGACTTTTACGACGACTCCGTTGGGATTGGCGACGACACCGTGATCGAACATGCGATCGTCGACAAGAACGCGTGCATCGGCTCTCAAGCGAGGATTGTGAACTCGCACGGCTGGGAGGCGTCTGTCGAGAGCGACACTTTCATGGTCCGCGACGGCGTGGCGATCGTGCCGAAGAACGCCATCGTGCCTGACGGTTGGCAGCCCGACGGCAGCCTGGCTTCGTCATAGGTGTCCCGAGCGTGCTACCGTAGCAGCCGACGCCAACTGGGGAGCTGCAGCGACTCGTCATCTTCTTCGCCGCTGGTGACGATCACACTGTGCTCTGGCCCTTCTTCCTCCGCAACAGCGGCGACTACGTCCTGAGCAAGCGTGGGTTCTTCCGCAGCGAGCATCTCGGCTGGCTCGTCGCTCGGATGCGCAGGCGTTTCTGCTTGGACGACCTGTGGCCAGACCAGCGGAGCACTGCGGAGAGGCCGCGTTCCGCCTGATCTGGCACAGAAATCGTTCTGCGTGACCGACCCGTTTGGCACAGGCCCGGAATAGTCATAGGGGTTCGGGCAGAGCGTACATCCACTGGCCGAAGCAAGGCTCACCAGCACAACGAGGCTCGACCTCAGACCCATGACTCAAACCAGCCTTCGGTCGGCCGGTCTCCCTGTCCCGCAAAGCGGCTGTTCCCCACCCAAAGAAACACCGGGGAAATCATCGGGCTATGAGAATCGATACCTTGAGCAAAATCGTCACAACTGCACGCCGAAGTGCCGCATCATGACCTTCATGTCGTCCCACACGTCCCGCTTGGCTGCCGGATTTCGCAGCAGATACGACGGATGGTACGTGCAGATCACCGACGCGTCGCGGTAGCGAAACCAGTGACCACGTAGTTTGCCGATCGACTCCGCTGACCCCAGCAACGCCTGAGCTGCCGTGGCGCCCAAGCAGCAGATCACCTCGGGGGAAACAAGCTCCAACTGCCGCTCAAAGAAAGGCCGGCAGCTGGTCACTTCGTCCGGCAGCGGGCGACGGTTCCCTGGCGGGCGACACTTGAGGACGTTCAGGATGTAGACCTCGTTGCGTGTCAGGTGGCAAGCCTCGATGATCTTGGTGAGCAGCTGGCCGGCTTTGCCAACAAACGGCTCTCCCGTGGCATCTTCATCTGCACCGGGCGCTTCACCCAAGAAACAGATCTTTGCCGTGGGGCTCCCCGCACCAAAGACCGTCTGGTTCCGCGTCTCCGCAAGTTCGCCACAGCGCGAGCATGCAGCAACCTCGCCGCGAAGTACGTTCAATCCTGCCTGCACGTCGGCTTGCCCGCTTCTCCCCGGCTCGTGCGACAAGGGAGCTTCCCCCGCTTGCCGGGGCGACGCTGCTCCAACGCCCCGCGAGGCGGCCGCCTGAGACGCAACCATCGGTCCGACTGCGTCGCTCCGCCCGCGCGGCACGTCCATCACACCAGCTGCAGCCAAACTCTCAAGATGCTGACGCAACTGGACGGCATTCATCGGGGCATCCGTTTCAACGGCATCACAGAGCGCGTCGGAATCGCTTGGCTCCTCGCCCCTTGCCGAGCAAGTTTGCTGCCGGCTTCGGCGGCGGCGGCGGTGGCTCCTGAGACGCAGCAGGCCCCGCAGTCGCCTCGTCGCTGGCCTCTCCAGGCTGCGGCTTCCGCTGCACATCTTTTCGATCAAAGGCGACAAACCCAGGGATTTCATCCCGTTTGAGCAGTTTGTCGATGCGGACTTCGATGCGAGTCAGCTGGGAACCTTCCTCGGGGGTCACGAAGGTGTAGGCCACGCCGTCGCGGCCCATCCGCCCCGTTCGTCCCACTCGATGGACATAGTCGTCGCAGAACTCAGGCACGTCGTAGTTGACGATGTGCGAGATGCCAGAAACGTCAATGCCACGCCCCACAACGTCGGTGGCCACGAGCAGCCGCACCTTTCCCTCACGAAACTGCCGCATCACCCGATCGCGCACGCCTTGCGAGAGGTCACCGTGGATGCAGGCCACCTCCACCTCGTCACCATCCCGAGAGCGTTTCACGCGACGAGCGAGTTTTTCAAACACCTTGTCGGTTCCGCGCTTGGTACGACAGAACACGATCGCTTGGGTGGGCATTTCCCGCTCCAGCAACCGCTGCAGCAAGTCAAACTTTCGGGTGCCGTCAACGGTGAAGTAGTACTGCTCGATCGTCTCCACCGCGATCTCACGACTCGAGAAGTCGAGGATCTCCGGGTCTCGCATGTACCGTGTGGCCAGCTTCGCGACCGGTGGCGGCACGGTTGCCGAGAGCAACAGCGTCTGACGACTCTCCGGACAACGCCGCAGGATCTTCTCGATGTCGGGACGAAAACCGATGTCGAGCATGCGGTCCGCCTCATCGAGCGTCACGATCTCCAACGAACTGAGATCAAGAGTGCCCCTGCTCATGTGATCGAGCACACGGCCAGGTGTACCCACCACAACCTCAGGGTGACGCAAAAGTTTGTCGATCTGGCTCTTGATAGGTTTACCGCCATACACCGCCACGCATCGCACGTTCGATCCGTGGGCGAGTTTTTCAAACTCATCACGCACCTGCACGGCAAGCTCGCGAGTCGGCACGAGCACGATCGCGCGCACACCCGGCCGCCCGGTGGGTTTCTGGGCCATCCGCTGCAGAATGGGCAGCACAAATGCGGCGGTCTTGCCCGTTCCCGTTCGCGCCTGCCCGAGCACGTCGACACCGGTGATGGCTCGCGGGATCAGCCCCGCCTGCACAGGAGTGGGCTGCGAATAGCCTGCTCGCCGCACCGCCTCGAGCGTGTCTTCGGAGAGACCGAGATCGTCAAACAGCGGCCCATCGACGTTGGCTTGAAGTGGCGGAGCGGACTTTGATGGTGCCGGACGTGCGGACGCCGCGGGCGTCTCC
>JBMTLP010000341.1:0-4241 GCA_049433245.1 Pirellulales bacterium | reverse complement strand
GGCTGCGGAGCCTTCTCAAACATATGCCGCCGCCGTTTCCGCCGGTGCTGGGCCGTATTTCAGGGGAGCCATGGTGAAACTCGCACGACCTTGACTCACGCTTCGGACGGCTGCTGAGTAGCCAAACATACTCGCGAGGGGAGCTTCGGCGGTAAGCACATTCACGCCGCCGCGAATCTCCGTATTTGTGATCATGGCCCGCCGCTGCTGCAGGTCGTTGATCACGTCGCCAAGGTGCTCCTCCGGCACGCTCACCTCCACCTTCATGAGCGGCTCAAGCAGCACACTCCCCGCAGATTGCAGCATGTTTTCTACGGCGTCCGCTGCGGCAATGCGAACAGCGATCTCCGACGGCAGGGGATCCGGGAGCGGACTTTCCAGGAGCGTGACCTGCACGCCCCACAGCGGGCACCCTTTCAGCCCGCCACGCTCCACGCTCTCAGAAAGGGCCTGCACCATCGCGGCAGCCACCTCGGCTTCGGCCTCATTCTCCGGAAACCACCCCTGCACGACCCGTACCGAAGCCTGCTCATCCGTGGGCTCCGCCTGAATACAGACCGTTGCCACCAGCGTCTGCCCGGCCACTTGACGGTTCGACTCTCCCGTGACTTTCACGGCCTTTCCCAGGGTTTCCTTGTAGCTCACTCGCGGCTTGTGGACTCGGCACTTGAGGTTGAAATCTCGCTGGAGCCGATGCCGGATCACTTCAAGATGCAGCTCACCCATGCCAGAAATCAGCGTCTGGCCCGTGTCTTCGCTCTCCACCGCCCGAAAGGTGGGATCTTGCCGCTTGAGCATCTCCAGCACTTCGGAGAGTTTTTTTCGCTCCAGGCTCGTCTCCGGCTCAATTGCCATCGAAATGACCGTTTCTGGAAACTCGATCGTCTCCAGCAGAATCGGACTGGCCGCATCACAGAGCGTGTCACCCGTCACGCTCAACCGCGGCCCAATCACCCCCACAATGTCGCCAGCCGTGGCTTCCGTGATCTGCTCACGCCGGTCGGCCTGCACATGCCACAACTGGGCAATGTTTTCCTTCTTCTGACGACCGGGATTCCAGGCCCGACTGCCTGCCTTGAGGGTCCCGGAGTAGATTCGCAAAAAGGCGAAATCGCCATGTTTATCCGCCACGATTTTGAATACGAGGCCGCAAAACGGGCCCTGAGGATCAGGGCTTCGCGTGATCGTGGTGGCGTCTTTCTTCGATGGATCGAGCCCCTCCACCGGCGGCACATCCGCCGGGCTGGGGAGGTACCAGGCCACCGCGTCGAGCACAGGCTGCACGCCGATGCAGTCGAGCGCTGAACCGGCCAAAACGGGAACGACTTGACGCGACACCACTCCCTGACGAATCACCTTGCGGGCGAGTTCAACCGGTATTTCAGCCTCCGCCAGGGCAAGTTCCGCCACTTCGTCGGAGAGATCAAACAGGCTCGCCACGAGCTTTTCACGCCATAAATCCGCCTCTGCGCGCAGTTCCTCCGGGATCGGTGAACGGATGACGTCCGTCAGTGATGCCTCTCCCGCACCAACCTCCTCTTTCTTGGGAAAGGTCAGCATCTCCATCGTCACGAGGTCGATCAGGCCCCGAAACGGGTCGGCCACATGCGGCGGACCGGAACCGACCGGAAGCTGCAACACCAGCGGCTGCGCCTTGAGTCGCTGCTCAATCTGCCCCACGGTGCCATGAAAATCGGCCCCTTCGCGGTCCAGTTTGTTGATCAAGGCGATCCTCGGCACCCCGTAGCGGTCGGCCTGCCGCCAGACCGTCTCGCTCTGGGCCTCAACACCTTCACGGGCGGAGAAAACCACCACGGCGCCGTCGAGCACGCGGAGGCTCCGCTCGACTTCTGCCGTGAAATCGACGTGGCCAGGCGTGTCGATCAAGTTCACCGTCACGCCTCCCCACTGGAAGGTGACCGCCGCGGAGTAGATGGTGATCCCCCGTTGCTGCTCCTCCGGGTCAAAGTCGGTGACAGTGGTGCCACGGTCCACGTCGCCAAGCCGGTGGCTGGCCTTCGTGAAATAGAGCATCCGCTCGGTGAGGGTGGTCTTGCCGGCATCGATGTGGGCCACGATGCCGATATTGCGGATCGATTCGAGTGTGCGTTTCATGGCGAGCATTCTACCGAGTCTTCTTCTTTCGGCTTTTTCTCATCGGCTTTACGCTGTGTCTTTCGGCACCAGGGGGTTTTTTCGCCATGTCCGCTCTGCTGATCGTTGTCTTCGCGGCAATCCTGCTCGTCGTCGGGTATTTCACCTACGGCCGCTGGCTGGCACAGCGAGTGTTTCGGCTCAACCCCAACGCAGAGGTGCCGAGCGAAGTCCTTCGCGATGACCGCGACTACGTGCCAACGTCGGCAGCGGTCGTGTTCGGGCATCACTTCACAAGCATCGCCGGCACCGGCCCGATCGTCGGCCCTGCCCTGGCGATCATGTGGGGCTGGTTGCCCGCGGTGGTCTGGGTCCTCGTGGGCTCGATCATGATCGGCGCCATGCACGACATGTCGGTGCTCGTGGTCAGCCTGCGAAACCGCGGCCTGACCGTTGGGGAGGTGGCCGGGAGACTGCTCAACCCTCGCGTGCGACTGCTGTTCCTCGTGCTGTTGCTGTTTGCTCTCTGGATCGTGCTCGCCATCTTCGGCTGGGTGATCGCCAGCGTTTTCGTGCAGTTCCCCGAGGCGACGCTGCCGGTGTTTCTGCAGATTCCGATTGCGGTCTGGATCGGGCTGACCGTGCATCGCAAGGGCGGGAGACTGCTTGGCCCCAGCGTGCTCGCGCTGACACTGATGTACGCCACCGTCTGGCTTGGTGCTGGCTGCCCCGGCCTCGAGTGGGCCGGCGGCTGGCTCGGCGAGGCAATCCGCAGCCTCAACACGGCTGTCGCCGCACTGCCGGTGTGGGGCTGGGTCGCCATCTTGCTCGCGTACTGCTACGTGGCGAGTGTGCTGCCAGTGTGGGTGCTGCTCCAGCCGCGGGACTACATCAACAGTCTGCAACTCGTGACCAGCCTGGCCTTGATCGTGATTGGGCTCGTGGCGGCAGCGTTTGTGGGGGGTGGAGCCGCGGGTGGCGAGGCAGCACCGCTGGAGATGGTCGCCCCGATGCTCAACCTCGAGCCCGCAGGCGCTCCCCCGATCCTGCCCTTCCTGTTTGTCACGATCGCCTGCGGTGCGGTGAGCGGCTTCCACTGCCTGGTCAGTTCTGGCACGAGCAGCAAGCAACTCCGCTGCGAGACCGACGCTCAGCCCGTGGGGTATGGCTCCATGTTGCTGGAAGCGTTCCTGGCGATCCTCGTGATCATCGCGGTGGGGGCGGGTATCGGACTCGGCTGGCCCCAAGAACACCCTGGCCTCTCGGGAACCGCTCTCTGGCAAACGATCTACGGCAACTGGACCAAAGTCACCGGCGGAACAGCCATCGCCGCCTTCGTGGTCGGTTCGGGAAACCTGCTGGAAGCGATCGGCATCGACTCCGTGATGGCTCGCGCCATCGTGGGCGTGCTCGTGGCGAGTTTTGCTGGCACGACGCTCGACACCGCCACCCGCCTCCAGCGGTATGTGGTGCAAGAACTCGCCGGCACACTTCTCGGGCGGCGTGGCGACAGCCGGTCCGCTGCCGGCTCAGCCTTCAATCCGCTCGTCTGGTTGACCACGCCGCACGGCGCCACGCTCTTCGCGGTGCTCTCGGCATTTGGCCTGGCCCTGCTCCCAGCCCCTGGCAAGCCTTGGGCCTACGACACCATCGGCACCGGCGGCCTGATCCTGTGGCCCCTGTTCGGCGCCACGAATCAGCTGCTCGCGGGGCTGTCTCTGATCGTGATCGCTTTCTATCTCCTCCGCCGCGGCCTCCCCACCTGGCTCGCCGTGATCCCCATGCTGTTCATGCTCGTCATGCCGGCCTGGGCCTTGATCATCGACATCCGACGTTGGCACGCCGCCGGCAGCATCGGTCTCGCCGCCGTCGCCGCCGGCATGCTCGCCCTCGAAGCCTGGATGATCGTCGAGGCGGTCCTGCTCTGGCCCAAGGTCCGTGGCGTGCTCGAAGAAACCGCCGTGCTCCCGCCTGGCCAAACCACCACCAGCTGACCTAGCCCTCCAGGCCGCAGACAGACGCCATAGGCGGCGGACAGGCCGCCCCTATCACCGAGCGAGGGGCGAGCCCGGGCCGCATGAGCAGGCTTTGCATTCGAGCGAAGCCCGGAGGGCGAAAGCGAGAATGCAGGAGTGAGCGAAGCCAGG
>JBMTLP010000340.1:0-4251 GCA_049433245.1 Pirellulales bacterium | reverse complement strand
TCACCATCGACGGCCCTCTGGGACCCATCGATCCCTTCGCTGACCGTGACCTCAGCGACGCACAGCGTGAGAGGCTCTACGAGGAGATCGCCCAGGAAGCCGACGAACTCGAGCGAAGAAGTCGCCTCCTTCGAAAAGTCACTGCCCTGGTCACCCCCACGGTCGTCCACATCGACACGAAGAAGCCTGCCTCCCCAGACTCCGATGGCGATCCGTCGGAAGACGAATCGGGGTCCGGCGTGATCACGAAAGTGGCCGGCCAGGTCGTCGTGCTCACGAATCGTCATGTGATCCATGGGGCGGCCCTCGATGACATTCGGATTCGCCTGGAGAATGGGCGCGAAGAGCGGACCACTCGCGTCTGGACCGATCCTGCCACCGACATCGGCGTGATGGCCCTCCCTGGCGACCGCCTGCAGGTGGCTCGAATGGCAACCGAGGATCGACTCGAAATTGGCGACACGGTGCTGGCGATCGGCAGCCCGTTTGGCCTCTCTCATTCGGTCACCCTGGGCATCGTCTCCGCCAAGGGCCGCCGCGACCTCGACCTTGGCGAGAGCAATGTCCGCTTTCAGGACTTCATCCAGACCGACGCAGCCATCAACCCAGGCAACAGCGGCGGGCCACTGGTCAACCTGCGTGGCGAGGTGGTGGGACTCAATACAGCTATCGCCAGCAACTCTGGTGGTAGCGAAGGGATTGGCTTTGCGATTCCCGTGCCCATGTTGATGTTTGTGGCGAAACAACTCGTGGAGCAAGGCACGGTCTCACGTGCCTACCTTGGAGTCACGCTTGATCGCCGCTTCTCACAGCGGACAGCCGACCGTCTCTCGCTGGTGAGGCCAATGGGGGCTCGGGTGTCGGGAGTGACTCAGGGCAGCCCAGCCGAAGCCTCCGGGATCGAGATCGACGACGTGATCTTAGAATATGACGGAGTGCCCGTTGAAGACGACGATCATCTCGTGAGCCTCGTCAGCGTGACCCCTGCCGAGCAGACCGTGACGCTCCGCATCTACCGCAACCGCCGTTCGCAAACGATGAACGTGTCGGTTGGTTCACGAGACGCCTTCGATCGCTGAAACCGGCCCCAGGGCGTTCACATCAACGTGCTGCGAGCCGCTTGGTCGAGGCCACGAAGAATGCAGTCACGTACCGCACCCACATCGACGTCGACGAGTAGGTCGACGTTGCGCTGCCATCGATTGACTGGCCGCCGATCGACCACGAGCATCCCCATCGTCAGTTCTCCGCTGGTTTCCACATCTGCCCCTACCGTGGTTCGCTCGAAGAGTTCGGGATGCAGAAGCGAGACGAGCGTAACCACATCGTGAAGACAGATGCCCTCCGTGCCGAGCAGTTGCCGGTGGGCGCGGAACGCATGCGGCAGTATCCGGTGCAGCATCGCCCCGGCCCGTGACGACTCATCGGGCATCTGCTCCAGCAGATCGAAGCCCATGACGACCTGCGAGGTGGTCTCAAGGGGCACGAGGGTCTTGGTAAGCGGTTCGCGGATCACATGGCGGGCCGCGGCAGGGTTGGCAAAAAAGTTGTAGTCAGACACCGGCGTGCTGCTGCCACGACCAAACGCGGTGCCTCCCGACACCACCACCTCGCCTACGAGTTCCGCGACCGAAGGCTCCCGCGCGAACAGCCGGGCGAGGTTCGTGAGTGGCCCCAGGGCAAGAATCGTAACCTCGCCTGGATGAGACCGGACCGTTTCCAGAATCACCTTTTCGGCCGGATGGCCGCCATGGAGCCGAGCCAGGGGGAGGTCAGCGCCCCCCAAGCCATCGGCACCATGCACGCTCGGCCCCCGATCAGGCAGGAGCACATCGTTCGAGGCCACACCGATGCGGGGGAGTCGCGGTGGATCGAGCAGGCTGACGATCGTGCGCGCATTCGACGTGGCCTGGGTTGGATCGACGTTGCCACCCGTGGCCGTCACCGCCAGCACATCAAGCCGCGGATCAAACAGCGCAATCGCCAAAGCCACGGCATCGTCGATCCCGGGATCAACGTCGAGAATGAGCTTCCGCGGCACGGGACTGCTCTCAGATAGGGCATCGTGGCCGGCGATTTCACGAGGGGCTGGCCACAAGGCCCCTTTTGACCAATCGTCGGCCAGCAAGGTGATTAGAATCAAGCGGAAGTCTGATGGCACGATTTGCCCGCTTACCAGAGCCCCCTGCTTTCCCGCATCACCTGAGACACCATGACTGCGTTCGCCTCCATGATTGAATCCGCGCTGCTCGAAGTGGCTGGAGGGGGATTCGTCTCGCGAGACGCGATGCGATTGCTGGTGGAGGGGCTTCTCGACGGCCTCGCGGCCGACGACGAGGCGCAGTCAGCGTTTGCAGAACTGCTTGTAGCCCTCTCCAACCGCGGTGAAGCTGCCCAGGAAATCGCTGGAGCCGCCGACGCCCTGCGAACACATATGAAGCGGCTCCCCGTCCCGGATGGCCTGCTGCTCGCCGACACCTGCGGCACCGGCGGCGACGGCTCTGGCTCCTTCAATATCTCCACCGCCACGGCTTTCTTGGTCGCTGCAGCCGGCCAGCCGGTGGCCAAGCATGGCAACCGTTCGGTCTCCAGCCGCACCGGCTCGGCCGACGAGCTCGAAGTGCTCGGTATCACCATCCACCTTCCACCATCGGCAAACGCCCGCAGTCGTGAGCAAACGGGGATCTGCTACTGCCATGCCCCCTGCTACCACCCAGCTATGGCCCGGGTGGCACCGCTGCGAAAGCGTGTGGGCAAACCGACAGTCTTCAACCTGATCGGCCCCTTGTGCAATCCTGCGGCAGCCCGCGTGCAGGTGATCGGAGTTGGCCGTGAGTCAAAGCGACAGCCGCTCGCAGAGGCTGCTGCGATGCTTGGGCTCAAGCGGGGGCTGATTGTCAGTGGCCGTCTTGAGGGCACCAGCAACCGCTGCCTCGATGAAGTTAGCCTGTTTGGCCCCACCGATGTCATCGATGTTTGCGACGGTACGACCACCATGACGCGATGGCACCCAGAAGACTTCGGCATCGCTACGCGGTCCGCGAGCGACGAACACGAACTTACTGTGGAGGGCCCCGCAGAAAGTGGCGAGGCCATCCGTGAGGTGCTCGCTGGTGGGCGTGGGCCTCGTCGTGAAATCGTTCTGCTCAACGCCGCTGCAACGCTCTGGGCTGCTGGACGGGCTCCATCGCTGCGAGATGCGTGCGAAAAGGCTGAGCGGGCCATCGATTCGGGAGATGCCGCTGAGGTGCTTGGTCGGCTCGCCTCCTGCTCGCGTGCCGGAAAGGAGGGTGTCGATGCAGCTGCCGGTTATTCAACCTGAACCGTCGCAGCTCGTGCCCTCGGGCAGCACCGCGGCAGCGGCTCCTTGCTGCGCTCGCCACGAGGCGGGCTCCCTGGGCTGGACCTGTCCGATGCATCCCGAGGCGGTCAGCCCCACCGCAGGCACTTGCCCCATCTGTGGCATGCCCTTCGAGCCCATCGGCGGCGGGGCGGACGACCATGCCGGTGACGACTTTCGCCGCCGGCTCATGCGGAGTGTCGTGCCAGCTGGCATCGTGTTTGTGGTGAGCATGCTCCCTATGCTCCTGGCCATGGTGCCCGGCCTGCCCCCTCCGGCTTGGAGTGTGGCGATGCAACACGCCAGTTGGACGGCTTGGCTCGAGTTGCTGCTGACAAGTTGGGTAGTGTTCTACGGCGGCTGGCCCATTCTCTCAGGCGGGTTCCAAGCAATCCGCCGCGGACGCGCCACCATGTTCTCGCTGATCACGATTGGGGTGCTCACCGCGTGGGGCTACAGCGTGGTGGCCACAGTTGCTCCGGGCATCTTCCCGGAGGCCTTCCGCGGACACCACGCCATGGTGGGCCGGTTCTTTGAATCGGCAGCGATGATCGTGGTGCTCGTGCTGGCCGGCCAACTTCTTGAGAGCCGAGCCCGCCGCGGCACGACGGCTGCCATCCGGGCGCTGCTCGACCTCTCTCCCCCCGAAGCCAGGCGACTCGATCCGCACGACAACTCCCGGAGCGAAACCGTGCCGCTCGCAGCGGTCCGAGCAGGCGACCTGCTGCGGGTTCGTCCCGGTGAGCGGATTCCGGTCGACGGCCATGTCGTCGAGGGCAGCAGTGAGTGCAATGAGGCGTTGCTCACGGGTGAGCCGATGCCAGTGGCGAAGCAGCCTAGGGATCGTGTGCTCGGTGGCTCCCTCAACGGGGCTGGTGGGCTGGTGATGCGGGCTGACGTCTCCAGTGCCG
>JBMTLP010000339.1:0-4252 GCA_049433245.1 Pirellulales bacterium | reverse complement strand
GTTTCTCGGACTGGCGTACTACACCGACATCCCGTCCGTGTTCTTCGACATTCAGCGGTGCGGTCCTTCGACCGGCATGCCGACGAGAACGCAGCAGGCCGACATCCTCTCGATGGCCTACGCCTCCCACGGCGACACGAAGCACCCGATCCTGTTTCCGGCCGACCCTGGCGAGGCCTTCGAGATGGCGGTGCAGGCCTTCGATCTCGCGGATCGACTCCAGACGCCGATCTTCGGGGCGACCGATCTCGACATGGGCATGAACGACTGGATGGTGAAGCGGCTCGCCTGGGACGACTCCTACCGCCCGGATCGCGGGAAGGTGCTCGACGCCGAGGCTCTGTCGTCGCTGAAGCGGTTCTCCCGCTACCTCGACGTCGATGGCGACGGCATCGCGGCCCGCACCCTCCCGGGCGTGGGCGGCAAGGGCGCCTACTTTGTCCGCGGGTCGGGCCACGACAAGCATGCCAACTACACCGAAGACTCCGACGCCTACAAGGAACTCGTCGATCGGCTGAAGCGGAAGTTTGCCCATGCGGCCCGGCTCGTGCCCGGCCCCGTCTTCACCCGGCAGCCCGGAGCCGACGTGGGGCTGGTGACGCTCGGAGGCTGCGACGCGGCGGTCCGGGAGGCGGCCGATCTCCTGCGAGATCAGGAGATCCTCGTGGACGTGATGCGGGTTCGGGCCTTCCCCTTCGCCGACGAGGTCAGGGAGTTCATCGAGTCGTACGACCAGGTGTTCGTGATCGAGCAGAACCGCGATGGCCAGTTGCGTGCGCTGCTGACGCTGGAGCTCGGCATCCCCCGGGATGACCTGACTCCGATCCTCGACTACGGAGGGTTGCCGCTGTCGGCCCGGACGGTGGTCGAGGCGGTGACCGGCGCGCTCGCGAGGGTGCCCGCATGACCTCGATCGTCAAGCCACCGATTCGGCATCCCGCCCTCAAGACCAACGCCCTGGGGCTCACGCTCCGGGACTACGAGGGATCGATGTCGACCCTCTGCGCCGGCTGCGGCCATGATTCCGTGACCGCGGCGATCGTGCAGGCCGCCTGGGAGCTCGCCCTCGAGCCCCACCGGGCCGCGAAGATGAGCGGCATCGGCTGCTCGTCGAAGACCACCGCCTACTTCATGAAGCAGTCGCACGGCTTCAACAGCGTGCACGGTCGCATGCCCTCGGTGGCCAGCGGTGCTGCCGCTGCCAACCGCGGCTTGAACGTGATTGGCATCTCCGGCGATGGCGACTCGCTCTCCATCGGCCTTGGGCAGCTCACCCATGCGATCCGTCGCAACGTGAACATGCTCTACGTCATCGAGAACAACGGCGTCTACGGCCTCACGAAGGGGCAGTTCTCTGCCTCGGCCGATATTGGTTCGAAGTTGAAGAAGGGGGAAGCCAACGAGCAGCCCCCGATCGACCCTGTGCTCCTCGCCCTCTCGGTCGGGGCCACGTTTGTGGGACGGTCGTTCTCGGGCGACAAGCAGCAACTCGTGCCGATTCTTAAGGCGGCGATTTCGCACCGGGGCTTGGCCCTGATTGACGTGATCTCCCCCTGCGTCACGTTCAACAACCACGAAGGCTCCACCAAGAGCTACGAATACACCCGCGAGCACGACGTGGCCGCGGTTGAGGCCGACTACATCCCCGTCTGCGATCCGATCGAGATCACGGGCCTGGGGGCCACGAGCAGCAACGGCCACGCTGACAACCTGCGAGTGGTGCAAATGCACGACGGCGGGACGGTGCGGCTGCGAAGCACCTCACCGGACTACGACCCCACCGATCGAGCAAGTGCCTACCAGCACATCAGTGCCTGCCAGCGTCGCGGCGAGATCGCCACGGGGCTCCTGTTCGTGGACAACAGCAGCCGCAGCATGCACGACGTGCTGAGAACGACGAGCACGCCCTTGGTCGACCTTCAGCACGAAGATCTCTGCCCAGGCAGTGCCGCTCTCGACTCGTTGATGAAGCGGTTTCGGTAGCCAGCCAGCGACGGTTCGCTCACCCGCCAGCCGCTCATGCAAAGGCCCTGAACCCCACTCATCAAAACTGGTACTCAAACCCGACGTTCACGCCTTGGGCCCAGAAGCCGGTGGTAGAAAGGTCGAAGACCGGGGCCACGGGGTCGCTGAGGCTACCCCCGTTGAACTGGCTCGGGTTTACCGACGTGTCGACCTGATCGCCCACGCGGCCAACGGTTGTCCAGTAGATCAGTGAATAACCGACGTTCACGCGGAACTGGGAGTAAAAGGCGTAGTCGGCAGACACACCGAACTCGCCGACCCCAGCAAAGAACGCCTTCGTGTTGCCGGCATTGGTAGGTTGGGCGAGGACGCCATTCCCAAAGCTTCCTGTGACGGTGGGGGCTGACGCGGCATCCGCCTGCGAGGTGGTCATCGTCGAGCCGCCGATACCAGTGCCGATCGTGGTTGCTCCGATCGCTGCCTTGCCGAGCACCTGCAGGCTCCAGCGATCGCGCCACCACCGCTCCACCAACCCCAACTCACCGCCGTTGAACTGGTTGAACGTACGGAAGCTGTCGGTCGTGTAGTACCCCAGGGCCGGATACCCGCCACCGGTTGAAACGATGGAACCACTCTCCACCGAGAGCCGGTCGTCGAGCATCACGTAGCGATATCCGGCAAGCAGGTAGCGGCGATGAAAATTCTCTTTATCCAGCAGATTTCGCTTGTAGCTGACGTTCACGCTCCCGAACTGTGTGGTGATGGCCGCCGCCACCTGTTGCTCCAGAATGTCCGCTGGTGTGACTGGCATCCCCGCCACGGGCACAACCGCGGCAGGCTGCATAGTCCCCGCATCGTCGTAGGGTAGCGCAATCCACGGTGCACCGCCGATGGTTGTAAAGACCTGCGACTCCGTGGCGGTCTCCAACCCTACCCAACTCGCCTCGATGCCTTGCTCTTGCCGCGGCGTGAACCAGTAGCCACCGCTGACCCGCGCACCAGACCGCATGATTCCGTCGACACCGCCACCACCAAAGACAATCTCTGTCCCCGGCTTGCCAATCACGCCAATGTCGGAAACTGCGGTGCCGGCGGGGCTCATCGTCACCAGTGGCGGCACGGACTGCCCCTGCGTAGCCCACACCAAGTACTCAGCGCTCACCCATGACCTCCCGAGGAGCCAATTACGGAAAACCCGCGTGTGGTCTCGTGTGCAGGGAAGCTTATTTGGCGAGAGGTGGTACGCGAGTTCGCCAGGGCCCATCCAGGCGGGATCCACCAGGTTGCAGTCGCACTTCGACGCCGGAGCGGGCTCTTGCCCAAAACTCAGCAGATCACCGGGAAACTCGGAGTAGCCGGGCCCACGGACCGCATCAAAGCCACCTGGCACCTGCGGCTCATCCACGCGCCTTTGACGCGGCCAGATGGTGCCCGCGGCATCAGACGCCGCCTTGTCAGCTTCATCCCCGAGTGATTCTGGGTAGCCAAGGGGGTCTGGCTGGCGCGGGAGTCCAACCTGAGCAAAGGCGGCACGCGGCCCAACATTCCCAAATCCGACAAAAACAAGGGATGCTGCGACCGCACACAGCCAAGAGCGTCTCAAAACCATTTCTGGCTCCCTGCAGGGTGGGCAAACATACGAGGACCGTATCGGCAAGCCAGGCACGCCTGCCTGAGCGTTTTTTCCTGCCCCTCCAAAAAACTTTGCGCATCCCCCCCGTCCCGCACGACCGCTCAAGTTTCCCTAGCCGTTAAGCCGATACCCAGACGGGCGGCGGTCTACACGCATGAGCGAAACGACCGCACCGCCTCCATAAACGCCTGCTCGGAGGGGCTCTGCCACCGCTGATGATGCCAAGACCTCACACGCCTCAGCTGTCTTTGCTATCACGCTGCCTGCTGCTTGCACTACTGGCGACCACCATCGCCAGCGGCTGCACCCGCGGGAAGTACTACCTTCAAGCAGACCGTGAAGTGAGCACGCTGCTTGCGGAAAAGTCGTGCGACCCTCGCTGGGCTGTGCCGGTTAATTACAACGTGCGTCAGGATGAGCGGAGTCGTTTCTACGACGCCTACAACCAAGTGTTTCCTCCGATGCCACCAGACGACCCGACGTCGCATCGTTACATGCACTGCGTCGACGGCAAGTGGGGCTTCCCACGCTGGCACATCAACGGCGACCGCACCACGCTCGACAACCCCGCCTGGCGCGCCCGGATCAACGAGGTGGCCAGCATCACCGAGTCGGGAGCGGTGATCCTCGACGAGCACTCTGCGATGCGACTGG
>JBMTLP010000338.1:0-4252 GCA_049433245.1 Pirellulales bacterium | reverse complement strand
CCAGCCGGGTTAACAGCAATCGGTTGGAACACACTGGAGCGACCGTGCGGGCCCTCGAGGAACCCGATTTTCTTAAAGCTACGGACCCCTGGTTCCGTCCGGTTGATCTCCGCATGGGCCCCGACGGCGCGCTCTACATTGCCGATTTCTACAACCGCATCATCGGCCACTATGAGGTGCCCCTCGACCATCCCGGCCGTGACCGCACGCGCGGCCGCATCTGGCGGATTCGCTACGATGGAGCCGACGCCGCCCCAACCCCACCGCTCTCTGCCACACGGCTGGATCAGGCCACGCCGGCAGACCAGGTGCAGGCGCTCTCCGCCCCCAACCGACTGCAGCGGTCGTTGGCAATCGAGCGGCTGGTCAACGTCGACAGCCCCGACGTGGCATCACGGCTCGCCGAACTCTCGATGAACGACGCTGCTCCCGGGTTTGCTCGGACTGCCGCAGCCTGGTGCCGGGCTCGTCGCCACGAACTCTCCTCCGAGCAGTTGTATGTTTTGGCCACGTCTGCCGATCCGCTCGTGCGAGAGCATGCGATGCGGATTGCGGGGGCCGAGCTCTTGACTGAGACAGCGTCCCTGACAGGCATTCTCGTCAGCGGGCTCGCAGATGAGTTGGCTCCGGTGAGCCGAGCCGCAGCGATGAGCATCGCCAGCCTGCCCGCCGATGTTCTCAGCGGTGAGGTCGCCAGTGAACTGGCCCTGCAACTCGTGCAGCGGATCGCTAGCTGCGACGCCGCCGACGTGCACCTGCGACACGCGCTGCGGATCGCCCTCCGCGAGTGCCTGCACGACGCCACAGCCTTTGAGACAGTCGCAGACCGGGCAACGGACGCCTCCGCGTCTGCCGTGGTGGCGTCCATCTGCCTGGGTTTGGAGTCGTCGCAGGCGGCCGATGCAATCGTCAACCACCTCATCCGCCACGGCGTCGCCGATCCAGGTGAGCTGCGGGCGTTTGTGGAACACGCTGCCACGCGAGCCTCAGCCGAGGGCTTGGCCGCCCTGGCTGGCGTCGCGGAGGAGCGGTTTGCCGACAATCTGCCGTTTCAGATCGACCTGCTGGAGGCGGCCCGCCGCGCCCTTGACCGGCAAGGGAAGCAACCGGCCGACTCGCTTCGCCAGTGGGCCGACACCGTCGCTCGCCGTCTCCTTCAGATCGACGACGCGGGCCGACCAGCCGACCGCCTGGTGGCGATTTCTTGGACGGCCTCTCCACTTCTCAGCCATCCCGGAGACAGCGATCCCTGGCCCGTCCAAACACGGGTGTCGGCCGACGGCGTATCAGCCGCCTTCCGCTCGAGCCTGCTCCGCGGGGAGTCGTGGCGAGGGCAGACCCGCTCGGCAGCCTTCCGGGTCGGTTCGAGTTTTTCCTTCTTCCTGGCAGGCCATGCGGGCTATCCCGACAAACCTCCGCATAAACGGAATGCCGTTCGGCTTCGCGATGCGGCCACCGACGAGCTCTTGCGAGAGGCGTTTCCGCCGCGAAACGACACCGCTCAGCGGGTGGTGTGGGACACTGCCGACCTCGCCGGCCGAGACCTGGTGGTGGAGGTCGTGGATGGTGATCGAGGCGATGCCTACGCCTGGCTGGCAGTTGGCCGTTTTTCTGTCGAAGGCCTCAACCCCTCGGCCGTCGATACCGAACGCCAAGCCGCAGCGGCGCTCGTGGCGGCGTATCGGCTCTCAGACCTGATCGACCCGCTTGGCCTCCTGATCACGACGCTCCCGGCGACGGCTGCAACACGGGTGGCGGCCGCCGACGCGATCAACGCCTTCGGAGCAGACGCTCGTCTCGACGCGGCAGCCCTAGCCCTCACGCTTCAGGCTGCGACAGACGAGCAGCGTGCCACCGCAGGGCGACTGATCGTGGCGAGGCAGGCCGAGGCGGCCTCGGAACTTGTGGAGGCTTTGCTCCGCGTGGCGACCTCGGAACAGCAGCGAGCGATGGCGACCCGACTGGCCGCCGATGATGGCGGATGTCAGTTGCTTGCCGCGGTCGTGGAGCAAGGAATCTGTTCACCACGGCTGCTTGGCGAGCCATCGGTGAGCACGCGGATCGATGGATTGCGAGATAGGGCCCTGCGGGATCGGCTGATGGCCCTCGCCGCCACAGCCCCGGTAGATGACGCGGTGCTCGCCCGCCTGATCGACGATCGCCGCCTTGAATACCGTGAGCATCCCGGCGATGGCACCGCCGGGCTCGTGCTCTTCCGCAAGCACTGCGTGGGCTGCCACCAGGTGGCTGGCGAGGGTGCCAAGGTCGGTCCTCAGCTCGACGGAATCGGCAACCGCGGGCTCGACCGGGTGGCTGAGGATCTGCTCGATCCGAATCGCAACGTCGACGTGGCCTTCCGCACCACCACGTTTTTGACCAACGATGGCCGGGTACTCTCTGGGCTGGTGACGAGCGAAACCGCCGACGCTGTGGCCTGCGTTGACCAGCAAGGCAAAGAGTTTGCCCTTCCGGTCGCCGATATTGATCAGAGGACGATTTCGAGCCTGTCTCTCATGCCGGCGAACTTCCACGAAACCCTACCCGCCGACGAGATTCGGCATCTTCTGGCCTACCTCCTGTCGTTGCGAAACTAACGCAACTTTTTGGTCCACGGCACGTTCGAACCGAACACACATCCACCACCTTCGGTCGGTCCTGGTATTCTGCGAGATGTCTCCCAGAATCCATAAAAAGCGGTTTTCTGAAGCTGTTCCGCACCAGGTTTTCATCACGAGAGTTTGTGTCACATGCCAGGCTGGCATATCGGGATCGTCGGGGGAGGACCGGGGGGACTGTTAACAGCTCGTATGCTGGAGAGCCAGGCGGCCATCCCGCCGTCGATCACGATTTTTGAAGCGAGCCCCCGGATTGGGGGCAAGGTACTGACGGCCCGCTTTGATGCCCTGCCGGTGGCCTACGAAGCAGGAGCAGCCGAACTCTACGACTACTCAGAGATCGACGAAGATCCGCTCAAAGAGCTGATTGCCGACCTTGGCCTCCCGATTCAGCCGCTCGGTGGGTCGTCGCTGATCCACAAAGAAAAACTGCTCGGCAATCTCGACGATCTCCGCGATCTGCTCGGCCCGGAAGCCGCGGCTGCGCTCATCGACTTCCATCACCTCGGCCGCGACCGTCTCTCTCCGCGTGAGTTCTACGAGGCGGCCCCCGTGCCGCACCTCGACGCAGCCCACGAAGGATCGTTCGAAACCCTGCTCGCGCAGATCTCGTCGCCAGCAACCCGCCAGTATGTGGAGCGGTTCATCCACAGCGACCTGGCCACCGAACCCGGCCGCACCAGCCGGCGGTACGGCCTCGAAAACTATCTGATGAACGACTCCGCCTACATGCAACTCTACTGCGTGGCAGGTGGAAACGAGCAGTTGATTGGGGCGGTTGCCTCGCGGCTCTCGGCACGGATCCAGCTCGAATCGAAGGCCGTCGCGATCACCCGAGTTGAAGACGGTCGCCTCGCCATCGACATCGACAGCCCCCAAGGCCGACGCCGTGAGATCTTTGATGCGGTCGTTCTGGCGCTGCCTGTGGCCCCGCTCCAGACGGTGGAGTTTGCCGGCAGCCGCCTGCAGGCGGCGATGCAGCGTCCCATCGCCCACCACAACCATCCCGCCGACTACCTGCGGGTGTCGATCCTCTTCGACAAGGCCTTCTGGCGCGGGCGTTGGGATGACGCTTACTGCATGCTCGAGGCCTTCGACGGCTGCTGCCTCTACGACGAGTCCGCCCGCGACCCTGCGGAAACGCACGGCGTCCTCGGTTGGCTCTTGGGCGGTGAGGCCGCCATGACCTGGAGCACCTGCGACGACGAGTCGATCATCGAAGCCGCCATCAACGCACTCCCATCCTGGTTGCGTGAACCGGCTCGACAGCACCGGCTCGAGGCCCGCATTCACCGCTGGAACGGTGCGGTCAGCGCCCTTCCTGGCGGTTGGGGGCCGCTCCCGCTCGACCGCCGGCACCAACCCGAGCCTGTCGAACACCCGCATCTCTTCGTGGTGGGAGACTACCTGTTTGACTCCACGCTCAACGGGGTCCACGATTCCGCCGAGTATGTTGCTGGCTGGCTGTCTGCACAGATGCTTGAACACCCCTTGGCCTGAAGGCCCTGAGATCCCGCATGAACGCTTCGTCGCTCGCCGCCCCTCCTTCCTCTCCCACGCTTTCCGCAGGGCTACCAGCCAGCAGTCGAGTCGAAACGCTTTCGCCGGCGGCGGGTATTCAACACAGCCTGTTGTTG
>JBMTLP010000337.1:0-4256 GCA_049433245.1 Pirellulales bacterium | reverse complement strand
AGTCGAGCATGTGCTGGCCACGCAAACGCTGCGTCAAAGCAAGCCAAAGTCGCTGGAACTCCGCGTCGATGGCGAACTCGCTCCTGGGATCACCGCAAAGGACCTCGTGCTGTTTCTCATCGGCAAAATCTCGACCGAGGGGGGTACGGGATCGGTGATTGAATACACCGGCCCCTGCATTCGCCGGCTGTCGATGGAGCAGCGGATGACCGTCTGCAACATGTCGATCGAGGCGGGAGCACGTGCGGGCATGATCGCCCCCGATGCGACCACCTTTGAATACCTCCGCGGCCGTGACTTCGCTCCGCAAGACTTCGACGCCGCCGTCGCCCGGTGGGCCCAACTGGCCAGTGATCCTGGCTGCCACTACGACCGCGTGGAAATCTTCAACGGTGGCGATGTGGTGCCGCAAGTCACCTGGGGTACCAACCCAGCCCAGGTTGTGGGAGTGGATACCACGGTGCCCAACCCCGCCGATCTGGCCACCGCGGCAGATCGCGACTCGGCCGCGAGAGCCCTGGAGTACATGGGGCTCGTCGCCGGCACGAAGATCGTCGACATCCCGCTCGATCGCGTCTTCATCGGTTCGTGCACCAACAGCCGCATCGAAGACTTGCGCGAGGCGGCCCGTGTTGTCCGCGGCCATCGGGTTTCATCCAGTGTCAGTGCAATGGTGGTGCCAGGAAGCGGACGCGTGAAGCGACAGGCGGAGGCAGAGGGCCTCGACCGCATCTTCGTTGAAGCGGGCTTTGAGTGGCGTGAGGCCGGCTGCAGCATGTGCTTGGGCATGAATCCCGACACGCTGTCGGTGGGCCAACGCTGTGCCTCCACCAGCAACCGCAATTTTGAGGGGCGTCAGGGGAAGGGGGGCCGAACGCACCTCGTCTCGCCATCGATGGCGGCGGCGGCGGCGATCACTGGCCGCTTCACCGACATCCGCGGCTGGAACTACCAAGACTGACACCCTACCGGCTCGCCGGAAGAAAGGACCGCACCAGCTCCCATGGAACCGTTTACGCTCCACACCGGCGTCGTGGCAGCCCTCGATCGGGCAAATGTCGATACCGATCAGATCATCCCGAAACAGTTTCTCAAGCGGATCGAACGCACGGGCTTCGGCGAGTTCCTCTTTTTCGATTGGCGGTTCCTTCCTGACGGATCCCCGAATCCCGGCTTCGAGCTCAACGCTCCCGCCATGGCTGGAGCGAGTATCCTCCTCGCCCGCCGTAACTTTGGCTGCGGTTCGAGCCGCGAGCACGCGCCCTGGGCGCTGGGCGACTACGGCTTCCGAGTTGTGATCGCCCCGACGTTCGCCGACATCTTCTATTCGAACTGTTTCCAGAACGGCATTCTGCCAATCCGGCTCGACGAAGCAGACGTCGACGAGCTGTTTCGCCGAAGTCAGCCAGGTCCCTATCGCCTCACGGTCGACCTCACCACGCAGACGATTCTTGACGACGCTGGCTTTTCGCGCACGTTTGAAATCGACGCGTTTCGCCGGCGGAGCCTCCTGGAAGGGCTCGATGCGATCGGTCTCTCGCTGCAGCATGAAGCCGCTATCGACGCGTGGGAGCAAAGCCATGGGGTTGCACGGTAGGGGAGAGTCTGTTCAGGCACTCCTTGGCTCATGCTCTGATCGCGCACCGCGAGAGAACACCCCTGCGCAACGAAGCACATCCTGCGCGAGAGGGTGGCTGGTAAGCATTGCCTGCGGCCTTGTGGCGTGCTCCATCGATGCGACCGCGGCGGATGCTTCAGAACCGACGGAATCTCCCGCCGTTCGCATGCGGACCATAGCTGAACTTCCGGATGGCTCACGTGACCTCGCGATCTCCCCAAACGGCCAGCGGCTCTACGCCCTTTCGGCAGACGGCCGTCGCGTCGTCGCCATCAACTGCGGCCGTGAGTCGGATGGCTCATCGCGAGTGGTCCTGGAGGGCGAGACCTCCGATGGTCCGGGCCGCAGCCTGGGGTGCATTGACACCAGCGTGGTGGCGATCCTGAGGCAGGGTGCGGAAGGCGTGGTGACCACCCACCGCATCCCGTCGGCACCGGAAACCGCAGCGGCTGACAGCCCGCTCCAGAGAATCCCCCTCAGCAGTGATGACGGAGTGGTGACCGCTGATGACCGCGGTTGCTTTCTCGTGAGCCCCACCCGCAACTGGCTTGCTGCAGCCACCCGCATTGACGGCAACGCGGCCGTGCTACGAGCGGCGGTGGCAGGAGCCCGCGTCAGCGCGTTCAGCACAAGGAACAGCCCGGCGATCGGTGCGGAGGCCTCAATCAACTGCCTGACGGCGGGACTTGCTGACGAACTTGTGCTGGTCTCAGCGACCAGCGAATCGGCCGCCGACACGCTCGCGATGTTTTCCACGCCTGGTGGCTGGGACCTACTGCAACTCGACACCGGCCTGCTCGAAATCCTCGACATCTGCTCAACGAGCCCAAGCGGCACCCTCTTTGCGATCACCGGCAGCCTTGCCACGTCCGACGCCCCGCAACCCACTGGGCTGTGGCGGCTCGACGCCGTGCTTCAGGACCGACGGCAGGCCGTGCGGGCTACGCTCGTCGCACCACTCGCCGATCCGATCGCCTTGGTGAGTGGTGGCGACGAGGTGCTCTACGCCACCGTCGAAAACGGTCGCCGACTGCTGGAAATCAGACCGTCCAACGTGAGCAGCAGCCAGCCCTGACCAACGAGGCACGTTGAGACGTCGTCGAAAAGTTGGGCAGGCTCAATCCAAGGAAGTTCGGATGCACGACACACCCGGTTCAGGATCACCTTCAAACACCAAACGTCAGAAGATTGAGGCGATGCTCGCCGAGGATCCCGGCGACGTTTTCCTCCGCTACAGCCTGGCCCTCATGATGGACGCGGATGGCGAGTGGGAGCCATGCCTTGAGATTCTCGAAGATCTCGCTCGCGGCACTCCCCCCTACGTTCCGGCCTTTCAGATGAGCGGACAAATTCTCGTAGCCCACAAACAGCTTGACGCCGCGAGGCGTGCCCTGCGGGAGGGGATTGAGCAGGCGCGGGCTCAAGGGCTCGGTCACGCTGCCGCAGAAATGGCCGAACTTCTCACCACGCTTGGTGCCGCGGGCGAAGACACCACCTGATGGAGAAGGCTCTCCCGAGCCAACCCATCCGGGTACCGACCGCGCCCCAGACCTTGGTATGATCCCACCGCAGCGGAGAGAACCCGGCGACTTTCCCGCCGATTCAGCCCTGCCGTCGCAGATAAGGAGCAGCCTTCATGATTCAAGCCACGATCGCATCCGATGCCCCTATTTCCGTTGGACGCTGGCACACGCTTGCTTCCCGGGTTCTTGATGGGCATCAGGTCGACCGCGCCGAAGCACGTGCAATGCTTGATTCAGGCGATGGAGAACTGCTGGAACTCCTGGCTGCGGCGTATCGGCTGCGACATCGTCGCTTCGGAAACACTGTGCAACTCTTTTTCTTGATGAATGCCAAGAGTGGCCTCTGCCCGGAAGACTGCAGCTACTGCTCCCAGTCGAAGGTCTCGGAAGCAGAGATTCCGCGTTACAACCTGCTCTCGGCACCGAAGTTGTTAGAAGCAGCGAGAATGGCAGCCGAGCGAAACTCCAAGACGTTCTGCATCGTGATCTCCGCACGAGGCCCAACGCAGCGTGAAATGGATGCCGTGTGCGAGATCGTTCCCAAGATCAAGCAGGAGCATGACCTCAACATCTGCGCGTGCCTTGGACTGCTGACCCCAGAGCAGGCCAAGCGATTGGCCGAGGCCGGGGTCGACAAGGTCAATCACAACCTCAACACGAGTAGCCGTTACTACGCTGAAATCTGCTCCACACATACCTACGCTGACCGGGTTGCCACGCTGGCCGCGTGCCGTGAGGCAGGGCTGTCGTTGTGCAGCGGCGGCATCATTGGGATGGGTGAAGAACGAGACGACGTGGTTTCGATGGCCATGGAGTTGCGGGACCTGAAGGTGGAGAGCATCCCTCTCAACTTCCTCAACGCGATCGACGGCACGCCCCTCGAACACACCTCCTCGCTCACCCCCCGCGACTGCCTCCGTGCCCTGGCGATGATGCGGTTCGTGAACCCCAACTCAGAAATTCGCATCGCAGGTGGCCGCGAACTGCACCTTCGCAGCCTGCAGCCACTCGGCCTCTATCCCGCGAACTCGATCTTTGTGGGGGACTACCTGACCACGAAGGGCCAACTGCCTGAAGCAGATGAGGCGATGATTCGAGATCTTGGTTTTGAGATC
>JBMTLP010000336.1:0-4291 GCA_049433245.1 Pirellulales bacterium | reverse complement strand
CACGCTTTTGGTGTTGGTATCGAAGTTCAACCCCGCCCCCCCGATGGTGATTCCCAGCGCGCCGAGGGCGGGATCGAGGGTGAGTGCGTCGAGATACGTGAGCTGCACGACGATGCTGTCGGCGGCTGTCAGGGTGAGGGATTCGGGGAGTTCGACTTGGAAGTAGCCAATGTCGTCGAGCGTGTAGTTGCCACCGCCGAGGAAGCCGGACGGGCCGTTGTCCCAGGTTTCGTAGATCTCAACTTCGACCAACACATTGGCAAGCTGGGTAAAGAGGCCAAATGCCCGGAGTTCGCCGGCGGAAGCGGGGGTGAGCACGGCGGCGGCGGTGTGGTGGGCGACGGTGGGCATGCCCGAGGGGATTAGAAGGCTGGTGGTCGGCGGCCCTGCCCAGATGGAGTCGAAATGAGTAGTGGCTTCGGTTGGCCCGAGTTCGTTTTGGATCACCGTGCTGGAGTAGGGCGCGTTGTCGAGCATCGTGAAGGTGGAAACGCCGACGCGGCCGATGACGGCGTCGTTGTAGGAAGCCCAGAAGGTTCCGTCGCTGTTTGTCCCGGTTCCCCAACTGTTTTGCACGAGCCACGCCCCGGTGGTGGTGGCGGAGGTACTGGGATCGGTCATCGTGTAGTCGTCGTCCCAGCCGATGATGGTGACGGAGTGGTTCAACCAGGCCGGGGCTGTTTGGTCGTTGAAATACTGGGTTGTGTTTCCGGAAGCGCCGACGCCGTATTGGAAATTCCCCTCGCTATTCATGTCGGTGGTGGCGGCGCCGTTGGCGAGGATCGCGTTTTTGACGGCCGCCACCTGGGGATCCGCGGCTCCCTGGTCGAAGGTGAAGGTGTCGATGCTAACGCCGTTGAATGTGGTGGTTCCGGTGCGGGAAGGAAATGGCACATTGTTTGAATACCCCTGGTCGTGGAATCGCATCGAGCCCACGCGGTAGGCGATGGGCTGGTTTGCCGTGGGCACGAGGGAGCCAAGGTAGGAGGGGTAGCCGCTCCTTTCGCTGATCGAAGCAGGAAACGGGTTGAGAGGGTTTTGGGAATCCAGCACAGGGCCGCCTCCCATCGTTTGCTGGTAACGGAAGCCAACACCCGGGATCACCTCCGCGGTGGTGTTCGGCACTTGCCACTGGCCGCTCCCGCGGGAGACATATCCGAGTGCCTGGTAGTTGAAGCCACTCCAGTTCGAAGTAGCCGAAAACGCCTCGGAGGCGAGGAGTTGGTCGGGCGCGCCGTTGTTGGTCGACAGATGCCAGGAGGAAACCGAAATCGGTGGCGGGACGGGTGAAGCGGGCAGCAGACCGGTTTTGAGCAGGTTGCTGTTCATCGCGGTGGCGGCGGCGAAGGTCCAGCAATCCTCGGCCGCACCCTGGTTTTGGACCTCAGGCACCCATGCCTGCGTGCCGCCATTCACCGAGCGGAGGTCGTAGCTGGCCGGCGGGCCTTCCGCGAAAAGTGTCGGGAGACAGACGGCGGCAACGCCGATCGCTCCGAAAAGGCTGCGGAAGTGCATCATTAAGGAATCGGTGATTGGGTATGAGCGATCGAACACCATGGCTGGGTTTCCCAACAACAGCGGCCTGGTCGCTCTGGCACGAAGTGTGCCGAACGGGTCCGCCACTCGTCGAGGCCAGTACCGACGGCGACCTGCTCTGACTCGTTGAACGCCCGCGGCCCGTCATACTCTGCACCGAACACCCCACCGCCTTCCCAGCCCTGAGCGAGGCGCTCGCAACGACATGTCACCCAATCAGTTCAACGCTGGCGCATCCTGTTTTTTTGCGGTGTGAGACGCCACCCCACAGTCCGGAAGCAGAGGCCTACCTCACCTGTGAGCGAAACCGTTACCTTTGGAGGGGCGAGGAACGTCGCATGCTCAGCATCTTGAGACCGATTCCGAACGGCCCTCGGCGAGGCGACGGTCGAACAGCTGCGTTGTTGCCGCACACGCTCCCCCATGGCTCTCCTCATTTTCGCCCTTCCCAGGACTGCTCACACGATGCCCACGGTCGCAATCACTGACTACCTCTTCCCCAACCTGGAGATTGAGGAGGCGATTCTTTCGGCTGCTGGATGTGAACTCCGTAGCGGCAACGATAAGCAGACGGCTGCGCTCCAATCGCTTGTCGCCGAGGCTGATGCGGTGATCACGCAGTTCGCCCCCATCAAGGCCGACGTGATCAACGCCATGCAAAGGGCCAAAGTGATCGTGCGGTATGGCATTGGCTACGACAACGTCGACATTCACGCCGCCCGCAAGCGTGGGATCCCGGTTTGCAACATTCCCGACTACTGCATCGATGAAGTTGCCGACCATACCTTGGCCTTCATCCTCGCCGTCACCCGGCAAGTGATCCCGACCACCCTCCATGTGCGACACGGCCAGTGGGGGCTCGCAACGCCCCTCGACCAGTTGCGAACCCGCCGCGACCAGACAGTGGGGCTCGTTGGCTTCGGACGCATCGGTCGCGAGGTCACCTCGCGGCTCGCTGCCTTCAAGTGCCGTCGCCTCGTGCATGACGAGTTTGTTGACGCGGATGCCATCGCAGCCGCTGGCTGCGAGCCCGTCTCGCTCGAAGCGTTGCTCGAGGAATCTGACATCGTCACCCTCCACTGCCCTTCAACGCCACAAACCAAGGGACTGCTCGCCGCTGAGTCGCTCAGCCGCATGAAGCGTGGTGCGGTGATCGTGAATCTCGCCCGAGGAGATCTGATCGACACGGCTGCGCTGATCGATGCCTTGCAGACAGGACACATCGCTGCTGCTGCCCTGGACGTGTGCGATCCTGAACCGATTCCCAGCGACAGTCCGTTGCGATCCTTGCCCAACGTGGTGGTGGCGTCCCACATCGCTTCGGCCAGCCCCAAGGCTGTGCACACGCTCCGGGCCACCGCTGCGGAACTTGCGGTGCTTGCTGTCCGAGGCAAACCGCTGCCAAACGAGATGAACCTCCCATCAGGCTGATTCACTCGTGGGGCCTTGGGGGCGGACTCGCGCCGGGCATCCTGGCGAACAGACTCCCCTGTCTGGAAGCAAAACGCCCCACAGCGATGTCGGTTTCGCTATCGTAGCGTGCTGGGGGCGTACTGATTCGCGGGCCACCGTACGTCTGCAGCGCGTGTCGACACGGGGCATGCCGGGCTGTGGTCTCCGCATGAGGGACTCTGAGGAAACGACTGTGCGGGCTCAATCGGCGACCACTCGTGCTGCTGCGTGCGGTGAGGCCGCGGGAGAGGCGACATTCCTCGTCGATGATCCCGATGTTCTCCTCGTTGGTAGCGGCATCATGTCGTCGACGCTCGCCGTGATGGTCAAGCGGCTTGATCCCCGCCTCCGCGTGCAGATCGTAGAAATCGCAGACGAACTCGCGAGCGAGGCATCCGACGGTTGGAACAATGCGGGCACCGGGCATGCGGGCATCTGCGAGATGAGCTACACGCCCCACCGCGATGCGACTGGTCGCGTGCCTGTGGGACGGGCTCTTCAAATCTTTGAGCAATTTGAGCACTCGAAACAGTTCTGGGGAGAACTCGCTGCGAGCGGCCTCGTGGGGCCAGCCAACGACTTCATCCATGCTGTACCGCATCTCTGCTTCGTCGATGGCGCAGAGAACGTTGACTTTCTCCAGGCACGGCATGCGGCGATGGCCGACCATCACTTCTTCCGCAGCATGCGACTGACGACCGAGAGCGCGGTCATCGAGCAGTGGGCACCGCTTGTCATGGAGGGCCGCAGGCCCGGACCAGTGGCGGCCACCACAGGGGCTGGCACCGAAGTCAACTACGGCGTGCTCGCTCGACGACTGTGCCGTTGGCTCGCGCGCCAAGACGACTGCAGCGTTGCCACCGGCTGGAAGGTGACTCGGCTCCAGCAAGCCCATGGGCAATGGCGAGTGAGCCTGCGGCATGTGGCCTCAGGCGAGTTTCGTGAGCAGCGAGCCCGTTTCGTGTTCGTCGGCGGCGGAGGCGGCAGCCTGCCGTTGCTGCAAACCACCGGGCTGGCTGAAGTGGCCGGACTGGGCGGCTTTCCCATCGGCGGACAATGGCTCACCTGCGACACGCCGGCCGTTTCCGCACGACACGCCGCGAAGGTCTACGGAGCCACGCCTCCCTCCGCGCCGAGCCTGGGAGCTGGGCACCTCGACGTCCGCTGGCTCGATGGCCGGAAGCAGCTGTTGTTCGGCCCCTTCGCTTCCTGGACGACGCGGTTTCTCAAACACTCCGGTCGCTGGACGGACCTGCCGCGTTCCCTCCGGCTGACGAACCTGCCTGCCATGCTGCACACCGCC
>JBMTLP010000335.1:0-4293 GCA_049433245.1 Pirellulales bacterium | reverse complement strand
GGTGGCCAAGTTGGCGATCGAGAGCGTCGAGCGATTTACCGGTGTTCTCGATCGCGTCAAAGAAGAACTGGAAAACGTGGGCCGAGACCAGGAGGTCTGGATTGTCTGTCCCACAGAGGCGGAAACCCACAGGCTCGGTGAACTGTTGGCAGACAGTCGCCCCGCTCAGCAGAACCGGCTCCACTTTGCCGTGGGGCACCTCTCGGCAGGCTTCCGTCTGGTCCCTGAAAAACTGGTCCTGATCAGCGCGGCCGAACTGTTTCGTCGAGAGGATGTGGTCCGTCGCACCCCGAAGCACCGACTCTCGCGCGCGATCGACACGTTTCTCGACCTCCAGGATGGCGACTATGTCGTGCATGTCTCGCATGGCATCGGTCGCTACCGAGGGCTGAAACTGCTTGAGAAGCAGGATCGGACGGAAGAGTTTCTGGACGTGGAGTTTGCTGAGGGCACACGCGTGTATGTGCCCGCGGCCTGCATCGACCTCGTGCAGAAATATGTGGGCGGTACCAAACTCGCTCCCAAGCTCGCCAAGATTGGCGGTCGGGCGTGGGAGAAGCAGAAGCAGGCGGTCCGTGAAGCCGTGGCCGACATGGCCGCGGACATGTTGCGGCTGCAGGCTCGCCGTGAGAGTCGGCCCGGCGTCGCCTTTCCTGCCGACACGCAGTGGCAGCGTGATTTTGAGGCCGCCTTCCCCTACGACGAAACGCCAGACCAGCTCACCGCGATCAAGGCGATCCGAGAAGACATGGAGAAGCCACAGCCGATGGATCGGCTGCTCTGTGGCGACGTCGGCTTCGGCAAGACAGAGTTGGCGATGCGTTCGGCGTTTAAGGCGGTCGATGCCGGACATCAGGTGGCCGTACTCGTGCCCACGACCGTGCTGGCGGAGCAACACCGACGGAGCTTTGCCAACCGGTTTTCCGAGTATCCGTTTGAGATCCGATCGCTCTCACGTCTTGCGAGCACGTCAGAGACGCGCGAGACACTTGAAGGACTCGCTGCAGGCACGATCGATATTGTGATTGGAACGCATCGGCTGGCCGGGGCGGACGTGCACTTCGCCAGGCTTGGGTTGGTGGTGATCGACGAAGAGCAACGGTTTGGCGTGGAAGTGAAGGAGCGGCTCAAAGCGGTACGGGCCAGCGTCGATGTGCTGACCATGACGGCCACACCAATTCCTCGCACGCTCCACATGGCGATGCTCGGCATCCGCGACATCTCCAGCCTGGCGACGGCCCCCGCGAATCGGCAGCCGGTGGAAACACGCGTCGCTCGTTGGGATGACGGGCTGATCCGACATGCGATCGACCGTGAGTTGACCCGTGGCGGACAGGTGTTTTTTGTCCACAACCGGATCAAAGACATCCATCGCGTCCGCGAAAAACTCGCCCGGATCGTGCCCGACGCTCGGGTGGTAATCGCGCACGGGCGGCTCGGGGAACACGAACTCGAGGATGTGATGCTTACCTTCGTGCGTGGCGATGCCGACATCTTGCTGGCGACGACCATCATCGAGAGCGGGCTCGATATCCCGCGTGCCAACACGATCTTCATCGATGAGGCTGACCACTATGGCCTTGCCGACCTGCACCAACTTCGCGGCCGCGTTGGGCGGAGCCATCACCGTGCCTACTGCTATATGCTCATAGATCAGGGTACTCACCTGACCGAAACAGCGGCTCGCCGACTGCGGGCGATTCAGGAGTTTTCCAGCATGGGCGCTGGTTTCTCCCTCTCCATGCGCGACCTTGAGATTCGGGGGGCAGGCAACCTGTTGGGGACGCAGCAGAGCGGCCACATTGCAGCGGTCGGCTACGACCTCTACTGCAAACTCCTCGAGCAGGCTGTTCGTGGTTTGAAGCATCTGCCACCGGCTGAGCCACCGGCTGTGGCGATTGACCTGCCCGGTCGTGCCTTCCTGCCACGCGACTACATCCCAGACATTCGCAGCAAGATCGACGTCTACCGTCGCCTCTCGCGGGCTGGCGAGGCCGCACACGTTGACGACATCCAAGCCGAGTTGGTGGATCGGTTTGGGTCTCTGCCAGATGAAGCGAAGCGGCTCTGCGCGGCCGCTCGCGTGCGGGTGGCGGCAGCATCGTGGGGGATCGATGCGATTACCCGGCAGGATGGCCTGCTCGTGTTCAACTTCTACGACATCTCCCGCCGCCGGGCGCTCAAAGAAGCCTTGGGTGGGCTGCTGCGGATCGTCGACGAACGTACGGCGGCGTATCCCTTGGCGGAGCAGCATCGTCGCCAAGAGATCGAGTCGCCGGACGGTCTCCTGGCGATTCTCCGCACGCTGCTGGAGCATGCTGGTCGTTTGCCAGTGGCTCCGGTTGAGGTACCGAGATCTGGCAAACGTCGCCGCCGGCGGAAGCCGCGGAGTGATGCCAGTTGACGTTGACCGCGCGTCGGCCGCCTTCGAAAGATCGGTAGTTTGGGGGTTTTCGCTCCTGGAAACGCTGTTGCGACGGGAGATGAGGGGTTTCTATAGTCCCGCTCCCATTGTCCTCCGAAGGAGCCCGCCGTGGCCCGATTTCGACAACTTTTCAAGGCCTGCCGGACTACCGTGCCTGACGGGAGTTGGCTGCGTTGTTTCTTGGCGATAGGCGCGGTGTCGATCGCGATTCAGGGGACGAACGCCGAAGCGCAGCTAATCGCCAACCAGTTTGATCAGCAGACGGCCGGGTCGAACTACGGTCCCTCGACAGGGTTTGAGCAACAGGGCGTCGATACGTCGGCTGCTCGCCCCTTCATCCCCAAAGAAACGAGCCGGCCAGCATCCTGGCCGACGGGGCGAAAGACATCGCAGGGGAATGTGGTCTCGAGCATTCGCACCAACCCTGGCAGTCCACTGGTCCCCATTGACGGGCCGTCTCCGGTTACTTCAGCGGTTGTGCAAGCCCTGGCTGAGGTGCCACTGACTTCATCAGCCTCCGCCGCGGAGTCGGGGGTGGTGCAGACGCAGTATGTCGAGCCGGCGACGGCGGTCTCCCAATATCCCTCGACCAACGCTGCGGTGGTCGGCCTCCCACAGATCCTCCCTGCTGACGAGCAGGCGCGGCTTGAACCCACGCCCCCAAGTGTGGCGGATGGTTTTTCGCCAGCGGTGTCGAAGCCAGCCGATCCGTTGCTCGAGCAGGCGCAGTCGCTCCAAACCGCTATGGTGATCGCGCGAGTCGGGCCGGAGGTCGTGCTGGAGAGCGATCTGATCACGCCGAGCGTGGCGGAGTGGTTGGAAAAGGTGACGCCCGGGCTCCCGCCCGAACAGATTCGCGAGCTGAAGATGCAGGTCTATCGGCACCTGCTCACGCAGCACATCGAAGCGTTGATTGTGTACGTCGACGCCTGTCGCACAATCCCCGCGGAAGCGATCCCGGAGATCGAATCCAAAGTCAATCAAGCCTTCGACGAGGAGCAGCTGCCGAAGCTGATGGAGGCTGCAAATGTGGCCAACTCGCTGGAGTATGAGCAGATTTTGCGGTCGCGAGGGCAGTCACTCGATCGCCTCAAGAAAGCGTTTTTCGAGCGTGCGATCGCACAGCAGTGGTTGCAACAGGCGCTGGAGGCTGAGGCCGGCGGAGAGATCCCCCATGCGGAGTTGATCGCGTACTACCAGGAGCACCTTGCCGAGTACGAATACCCAGCGCGTTCCAAGTTTGAAGAGCTGTGTGTTCGGTTTGGCCGGGAGCGCACTCGCGAACAGGCCTGGGGACTGCTCGCATCGATGGGCAACAAGGTGCTCTCGGGAGAAGCGTTTGCTGAGGTTGCGAAGCAAGGTTCAGAGGGGCCGACCGCAGCTTCGGGCGGCAACTACGACTGGACGACCAAGGGAAGTCTGCGGTCGAAAGCGATCAATGAAGCGATTTTCAGCCTGCCTGTCGGAAAACTCAGCACGATTCTCGAAGACGACATGGGCCTGCACATCGTGCGAGTGATCGAGCGTACGGAGGCTGGCCGAACGTCGTTTCTCGACGCACAGGTCGAGATTCGCGACAAGATTCGTGCCGAAAAGCACGCCAAGGCTGTGGAAGAGTATCTCACCAAACTTCGCGACCGCACACCGGTCTGGACCATCTTCGACGAAGAAGACGGTGGTGAGCAGGCAGGCTCGATCGCAGGCAACGCTGCAGCCGGTCGCTGACGCGGCCTCGTTGCCGACCATTCTCCACCCCGATAAACTGCCGCAGTCGGTGGGTCGGAGGCCGTGATCCTGCCGAAGGTGTTCACTTCAGAGGCGATCCCCCCATGCCCGCACAGTCTGCTGCTTTGAGTTCCGCAACCATT
>JBMTLP010000334.1:0-4308 GCA_049433245.1 Pirellulales bacterium | reverse complement strand
CGCACAACTTTGCCCTGCCGAATGCCAAACATTTTGCGAGGGGCTCCGGGGGGTGGGGGAGCTGGATCGATCGCCGACGCGAACGTCGCGCGTTTGCAGGCTACGCCGAGGCGCTGCGAATCCGCAGCAACGCCGCAGATCAGCCTGCTGCGACGCTCTCCGGAGGCAATCAGCAAAAGGTCGTGCTCGCCAAGTGGCTCGAGTCGAACTCTGAAGTGCTGATCTTTGATGAGCCCACCCGAGGGATCGACGTGGGGGCGAAAGTGGAAATCTACGGGCTGATGAACGACCTTGCGGCCAAGGGAAAGGCGATCGTGATGGTCAGCAGTGAACTTCCCGAAGTGCTCGGCATGGCCGATCGGATTCTGGTGATGCACGGCGGGCGAATCGCGGGGGAGATCGACGACCCTGCGTCGGCGACTCAGGCCGATATTCTGTCGTTGGCCATCCGCTGACACGCCTCCGACGGTCAGCACACAAAGGATCTTGCAATGAATGCCAACGCTTCAACTCACGCGACCGATCGGGTGTGGCGAATCGCTGCTGCGCTGCTGGCCGAGCATGGGATGCTCCTCGTGCTGGGCTTGTTGTGTGTGTTTTTCAGTCTGGTCACGCTTGATGACCAGACACCCAGCGGCGCCGATGCCGCTCGGCAGGTGAGTGCGGCGCTGGTGGGGGAGTGGTCGGAAGGGGCGAGTCTGATCGTCGTGGCAGGGCGGGGCGGTGATGAGGACGCGTTTGCGGCTGAGACGCGGGATCTGGCCGAGGGGGCCGGATGGAGCGTGGTGGCGACTGTGCAAGGAGGACCCCGTGAGGCACGCGTGGCACTTGAGGACCTCGCTGCCGCGAAGACAGTTGACGTGATCGCCTGTTCGTCGACTGCGGGGGCGTGGGGCGTGTTTGAAGGGCTCGGCGATCGCCTACCGGCTTTCGCACAGACACGCGTGCTGCGGCCACAGCCGAGCCGGTGGCCCAACTTTTTAAAGACGACGAACCTGCTCAATGTGGCCAACCAGATTGCCGTGATCGCGATCGTGGCGATCGGGATGACACTGGTGATTCTCACTGGGGGTATCGATCTCTCGGTGGGGAGCCTGATCGCGCTCTCGAGTGTGGCGGGAGCACGGCTGATTCGCGATGTGTGTGGCGGGCAAGAGGCAGGACTGGGCGGCATGCTCGTTGGCGCTGCCGCCGGCATCCTGATCTGTGGCCTGGCGGGCTTGCTCTCCGGGGGTGTGGTCACCCTGTTTGGGATTCCCCCGTTTATTGCCACGCTGGCGATGATGCTCGTGGCGAGTGGCTCGGCCTACATCCTCGCCGAAGGGCAATCGATCAATCAGGTGCCCGATGCGTTTGTGTGGCTTGGTCGAGGAGCTGACCTCGGTGGCCTTCCAAATGCGGTTGTGCTGATGCTCTTGCTCTACGCACTGGCCCACGTGGTGATGACCCGCACCACCTTTGGCCGCTACGTGTATGCCGTGGGGGGCAATGCGGAGGCGGCGCGTTTGTCGGGCGTGCCGGTGCAGCGGGTCGTGCTCGCGGTGTATGTGCTCTGCGGTTTGCTTGCGGGGCTGGGCGGCATCGTGATGGCCTCGCAGCTCAAGAGCGGCGCTCCCACCTACGGACAGATGTATGAGCTCTATGTGATCGCGGCCGTGGTGGTGGGGGGCACGTCGCTCTCCGGCGGCGAGGGCCGGGTGCTCGGCACGCTCATCGGCGCACTGATCATCGCGGTCATTCAAAACGGGATGAACCTCACTGGCGTGGAGAGCTATACCCAAAAGGTGGTCTTGGGGCTCGTGATTTTCGCCGCGGTGCTCCTCGACCGGCTTCGCTCTCGTGGCGGTTGAGTGTGGTGGAACGCGTGCAGCGATCCTCTCACACCATCGGAAACACGGCAGCCAGGGCGAGTGTCACCAGGAGGCCGACCGCCCCTTCGATGCTCAACAACACCGCTGCGGTCTTGAGCGTCTGCAGTTCGGTCATGCCGGCAGTGGTACCGATCACCCAAAAGCCACTGTCGTTCATCCACATGCCCATCTTGGAACCACAGCCAATCGCGATCGCGATGTAGACCGGATGGCAACCGGCAGCGCCCTCGAGAACAACCGGGGCGAGCATGCCAGCCGTGGTGATCATGGCGACAGTCGCTGATCCTTGGGCGATACGGATGGTGGCGGTCACGACCCAGGCCAGCGGAACAAGCGCAAGACCACTGGTGGGTGCAAGGTCCGTGAGCACCTCGGCGAGTCCTGCCGCTCGCAGAGCAGCCCCCAGGGAGCCGCCTGCCGCGATCACCAACAGCACACTGCCCGCAGACTGGATGCCCGCCGTGACCGTGCTTCGCACAAAAGCCATCGATCGACACTGCGTGGCGAGCACGAGCATGGCAAGCAACGCCGCGATCACCATCGCCATGTTCTTCTCGCCAATCACCTGGATCAGCGGGAGGATGCTCGCGGGCACCTGTTCGGGAGCGGTGCTCGCCCAGGAGCCAAGGCTCACGCAGATAACCGGCACGGCGATGGGTAAGAGCGAGGCCCAGAGGGGTGGAGGGGAGTTGCTCGGATCGACCGAGGCGCTCTGCTTCGCGTCGACCACGGCTGTGGTTGCGGCGAGCTGTGGGGTGAGTGGCCAACGACGGTCGGCCCAGTGGGCGTAGGCAAGGCCGACGATCGCTGAGGCCAAGCCCACGAGGCTTCCGAAGCCGATCATCGTTCCCATGTCGACGCCAAACTCGTCCGCCACAAACAAAGGACCTGGCGTGGGGGGCACGAGGGAGTGGCTCATTGTGGCACCCGCCACGATTGCCAAAACACACACCAGATAGTGTCGCCCTGTTCGCTCCCATGCCGCCCGCGCAAGCGGCAAGAGGAGGAAGAAGGCACTGTCCGCAAACATCGGAATGGCGAGCACAAACCCCGAAGCCATCAAGGCCAGTGGCGTGTGCCGCTCACCGAGCAACCGCTGCAGCGAAGTGACGATCTGCTTGGCAGCTCCGGCCGCGGAGAGGCATGTGCCAAGTATCGCGGCCATCGCAATCACGATGCCAATGTTCTTGGCGGTCTTTCCGAAGCCCTCCGCCACGAGCTCCCCGGCCGATACCTCGGCATCTGGAATCAGCAGGGCCACGAGAAAGGCTGCCGCAACGAGCACCACAAAAGGATGCAAGCGAAACAGCAAGACACCACCAATGACGACTGCAAGCGCGACAGCGAGGATCACAAGCGGTGTCATCGAAGCACCCTGGGTGAGGTTGGTGGAATCGCGGCAACTGCCGGGGCAAGAGGCCGTTCCACTCAACCTCGTTCCCACCCCCGTGAACAGGAAGATGATCAGCGTACAATCGCCACGTGCCCAGGGGCGAATCCTGCCGCTGGCGCACCGAAACCTATCTACACCGTCACACGCCAATGCCATCACAACCACACGCTCATGACCGTGATCCTGCTCGCCTTCGCTCGCAGCGGTGGTTTGCTCCCGACGACTTGCGGAGTTTCGGTCACCGCAGCCGGTTGCGGCAGATGGGCTATGCCGCTGAAGAAGCCGAGGGGCGGCCGGTGATCGCGATCCTCAACTCGTGGAGCGATCTCTCGCAGTGCCACACCCACTTCCCCGAGCGGGTTGAAGACGTGAAGCGGGGTGTGTGGCAGGCGGGCGGTTTTCCCCTGGAGATCCCAGTGCTGGCGGTCTCTGAGATGTTCATGAAGCCGACGGCGATGTTCTATCGCAACCTGCTGGCGATGGAGGTGGAGGAAGTGCTCCGGAGCCATCCCGTGGATGCGGCGGTGTTGATGGGAGGCTGCGACAAAACTGTTCCCGGGCTGTTGATGGGAGCGATCTCGGCTGATCTGCCGGCGATCTTCATGCCAGCCGGACCGATGCTGGCTGGGCGGTATCGCGATCAGCGGCTCGGCAGCGGCACCGACGTGTGGAAGTACTGGGCGCAGCGTCAGGCGGGATGCTTGGAACCGTGTGTCTGGCGGCAACTTGAGGAAGGCATCGCGCGGTCCGCGGGCACCTGCATGACGATGGGAACGGCATCGACGTTGGCAGCCGTGGCGGAGAGCCTCGGCATGACGCTGCCAGGGGCTTCCACCATTCCCGCCGTGCACTCGGCGCACGCCCGCATGGCCAGCCACTGCGGGCGTCGGATCGTGGAAATGGCCTGGGAAGAACTCAAGCCCTCGCGGATTCTCTCTCCGCAGGCTTTTGACAACGCCATCACGGCCGACATGGCGATCGCGGGTTCGACCAATGCGATCGTGCATCTGTTGGCACTCGCTGGGCGGGCGGGCGTGTCGCTCT
>JBMTLP010000333.1:0-4339 GCA_049433245.1 Pirellulales bacterium | reverse complement strand
GCTCTACGGTGGCAAGTTCAACGTCATCATGTCGCCCGTGGCGTTCCTACAGAAGCCCCTCCGCTGGCTGCAGGCGATTTCGAAGTACAAGGCCACCATCAGCGGCGGCCCCAATTTCTCCTACGAGCTGTGCGTGCGGAAAACCACTCCGGAGCAACGGGCCGAACTCGACCTCTCGAGTTGGTCGCTGGCCTTCAATGGGGCTGAGCCCGTGCGACCGGAAACGATCGACGCGTTCTGTGAAGCGTTCGAGCCCTGCGGTTTCCGTCGAGAAGCCTTCTTCCCCTGCTACGGATTGGCCGAGAGCACGTTGATGGTCACGGGGGGTATGAAGTTTGAGCCGCCGGTGATCCGCACCTTTGATGCGACCGCCCTGGAGAGCGATCAGGCCCAGCCCGCGCTTGCAGCCGATGCAGGCTCTCGTCGGCTGGTCGGGAGTGGCGGCGAACTCGAGGGGCAGGATGTCGTGATCGTTGATCATGAGACATTCTCGCCGCTGCCGGCTCGTCGCGTCGGTGAGATCTGGGTGAGCGGCCCGAGCGTAGCTCAAGGCTACTGGAACCGTCGCGAGGCAACGCAGGAAACGTTCGGCGCGATGCTCCAACTGTCCGAGGGGCAGGCGACCGACCGCCATCCCGGCCCGTATATGCGAACCGGGGATCTCGGCTTTTTTGACGATGGCGAACTGTTCGTCACGGGGCGGTTGAAGGATCTGATCATCATCCGCGGCCGCAATCACTACCCGCAGGATCTTGAGGCTGCTGTGGAAGACACGAGCCCGCTTGTGCGGGCGGGCAGCGTGGCCGCCTTCTCCGTGGAGATGGAAGGGCGGGAGCGGGTGGTGGTGGTGGCAGAAGTCGAGCGCGGCCGCCGTGAGCCGCAAGAAATCGCCACCGCGATTGACGCGATTCGCCGCCGGCTTGCCACCGAGCATGAGATTGCTCTCGAGGGGGTGGTGCTGGTGCGCCCCAACAGCATTCCCAAGACCTCAAGTGGCAAGATTCAGCGACACCTCTGCAAGAAGATGTTCCTTGAGGGTTCGCTGGAAGTCGTCGAACAGCAGGTCGCCTGGCAGCAGTCGCCTGCTTCGGCTGCGCCTGCTCCTGCGGCGCCCACGCAGCCTGTTGGCAGCGCTCCGCCGAGGCTCGCGAGACTGCGACCGATCGGTGACACCAGCCGCGCGGGGAAGCCTCAGCGAGACCTTCCAGATGCGCTGGTGCAGACCGTGTATGAGCACGTCCGCAAGGTGGCGAAGGAGCGAGCACGCGAGCTTTCTCTCGACACCAACATTGTGGAGCTCGGTCTTGATTCGCTGGAGCGGATGGAGATCGTGGCTGCCCTCGAAGACACCTTCGGCGGCCGGTTCCCCGAGCAGGTGCTCCCAATGATCGAAACCTGCCGCGAAGTGGCAGAGGCGATCATCGATCACCTGCCTGGTGGCGGCGAGATGCTCAGCATGTCGGATGCGGCTGCGGCGGCTGGGGAGATTGCCGAAGAGGCCTACCGCATCGAGGCGTTTCCGGAGGTCCGGGCCCTCGAGCAAAACTTCCAGATGATTCGCGACGCGGGGCTCCAAAACCCCTATTTCAGCGTGCACGAAGGAGTGACCGGCGACCGCACCCGGATTGGTGGACGCGAGCTCATCAGCTGGGCGACCTACAACTACCTTGGGATGTCAGGGGACCCCGACGTCACCAAGGGGGCCAAAGAGGCGATCGACCGCTTCGGCACGAGTGCCTCGGCGAGTCGACTCGTATCTGGCGAGAAGACGATCCACGTAGAGCTTGAGCGAGCGATCGCCGGGCTCGTGGGCACCGAGGACGCGATTACGCTCGTGGGCGGGCATGCCACCAATGAGACCGTGATTGGCCATGTGGTCGGCCCGGGTGACCTGATTCTGCACGACGCCCTGGCCCACAACAGCATCCAACAGGGGGCTGTTCTCTCCGGCGCTCGGCGGCGGGCCTTCCCGCACAACGACGTGGAGGCGGCTGACGCCTTGCTCGCTCAGGTTCGAGGCCAGTATCGACGGGTGCTCATGGTAGTCGAGGGAATCTACAGCATGGACGGCGACTTCGCCGACGTGCCTCGGTTCGTCGATGTGGCCCGCCGACACAAGGCTTTGCTCATGGTGGATGAGGCGCACTCGATCGGCGTGATGGGGCGGCGTGGGCGAGGGATTGCCGAGCACTTCGGTATGGATCCAGGTGAAGTCGACCTCTGGATGGGCACGCTGTCGAAGGCGTTTGGGAGTTGCGGTGGGTACATCGCGGGCTCCAAGTCACTCGTCCGCTGGCTGAAGTACACCGTGCCAGGGTTCGTGTACTCGATCGGGTTGCCCCCGTCTGCCGCTGGTGCGGCCTTGGCGGCGATCAATCTGCTCCACGAGCAGCCAGAACGCCCGGCGCAACTGCAGGCCAATGCAGCGCTCTTCCTGGAACTCGCTGCGGAGGCAGGGCTCGACACAGGACAGTCTTCCAACTCGGGCGTGGTGCCGGTGATTCTCGGCAGTTCACTCCTCAGCCTCCAGCTGTCTCAGGCGTTGTTTGCCAGGGGCATCAACGTGCAACCGATTCTCTATCCTGCGGTGGAGGAAGCGGCCGCCCGACTGCGGTTCTTCATCACATCGCAGCACACGCCAGAGCAAATTCGGGCTACGGTCAGTGCCATGCGTGAAGAACTCGAGCGGATTGCCCCCGAGGTCATTCGCCCTGCTCGCCGCAGCGGCAGCCGGTCCCTTCCGGAGGTTGCCGAGGCCCGGCTATAACCGGGCCATGTTTGCCGACACCCCTGCTTCAGAACCGACCTCGACCCCGGGTCCGCGAGAAACGGCCAATCACCGGCTCGTGCTCCCGGCGGATGCCAATCATTACGGCACGCTCTACGCGGGCGCCTTATTGCAGTATGGGCTGGAGACCGGCTACGCCACGGCAACGCGGGCAGTGGGGGCTGCAGCCAATCTCATGCTCCGCCGGGTGATCTCACTGGAATGCCGCCAGAGCGTTCCCGTGGGGTCGCTCGTGGAGATCCGTGGAGCGGTGCTCTCTGTGCGGCGTGGCTATCTCGCGGTCGGGGTGATCGGCATGCCCCTCAGCGGACGCGACTTGCCCTGGATGGATGGGCTGTTTGGCTTCGCCCAGGTGGGGCCTGATGGCCTGCCCGCCGAACTACCGGTGGCGGTGGAGGCCGTTGCCGCGTGCCCACTCTGGCAACCACTCATCGAGCGGCATGCCAAACTCGCCCGGGTGCGGGGAGCCACTGCCGCCTGGATCAACGTCGAGCCATAAAAAAACCGCCGTCGGGGGGAACCCCCGCCGGCGGGCGAACTGTCACGCGGACTTCGTGACATGGATCGGGTGGGTGTCGCGATCAGTATTTGATCTCGACACCGAAGTCGATGCCGTTGGTGAAGACGTACTCGTTGCCACCACCAAGTCCGACCTGCTGTGTGTAGATCGTGTTGTTGAACTGCACGTACTGCTCAGGATTCGGGACCGTCGAGTTCGCCACACTCGTGGTCGGTGGGACGTATCGCCAGCCGGAGGGGAGATCCGCCTGGGTTCCGTTGGGGACGTAGCCGGTGAGGATGTTGTCGGCGTTGACCACGGCGGTTTCCCCTGGGTTGACGATCGCTCCTCCATTCAGCACAGCGGTCCGGTTGGAAGCCGCTTCGGCTGTCAGCCGACTGACTGTCTGGAATCCTGTGTTGGTGGACGCCCGAGCCAGTTGTGACAGCCACATGCCGGTGTAGCCGAAGTTGAGGCTGATCGCCTGGCTAACCTTAAACCGTCCGCCAAACCGCCACTCTCCGACCGGCGAGAACACAAACCTATGGTCGGCCGAGTTGGTCGCGTTGCTCTGACCGGTTGCAAAGATCTGAGTGATCAGCGGGCTTGTCGGCACGCTCACCACGTTGAGGGACGAAGCACCCAGCGATGGAGCGGAGTAGGCGACGCTCGTTACGCCGCCGCCAGCGAAGTTGGTTCGCAGGTAGTCGGCACCCACATCCTGAGGCAGATTCGAGCCTCGGTAGATGTTGTTCTGCCAGTTGAAGCCGGCAGTGAACGAACCACCAGCGTACCAGTCCCAACGTCCCTTGGACGCCTCAAACATCAAGCCAAACTCAGGGCCTACCAAGTTGTTGGACGTGTAGGTGTCCCACGCCGCCACTAGGAAGAGCGAACCTGCTCCCGTGCCGGTGAGTGTGGAGGGCAGGTTGCCCGTCGTGATGCCGACGGCGTTGGCACCTCGCATGTCGGCTGCGTACTGCACATTGCCAGCCGCACCCGTGATGGTGTTATTGTTTCCACCCTGATTGTTGTTGTTGTTGTTGTTGTTG
>JBMTLP010000332.1:0-4342 GCA_049433245.1 Pirellulales bacterium | reverse complement strand
TTCCTGAGTGATCAAACCTGAGAGCCAAAGCACCGCGAGAGCCCCATCATCGAGCGAAATCGTGTGGCCACCCAGACTGTCCGAAACTACGAACGAGGTCACAAACTAGGGCACCCCTTGCAGTCCCTGGAGCACCTTGATGCCGTTGGCTATCGCCCCTTTTTTCGCATGATCGAGCGAGAAACTGTAGGTTGACTCAAACACACTCTGCAGCACCCTTCGCAACGAGAGCGCTGCCCGAGTTGGATTGGGAAGCTGCTGCAGCGACTCGGCGAGTTCGGCGACCGTGGTCACACGGACTTCGTTGAGATCGAAGTAGTTCTCCCCGAGCCGCGCGAAGGCTTTCTCGGCCGCCTCGTAACCAGCGTTTTCCAGGCAGCAGGCAAAGAGGGCCTGTTCGAGAACCGAACGCCCCATGTCTGGCAAAACGGTTTTGTAGTTTTGCTTCAGGACCTTTTGCAGCTTTGTCAGAAGTTGTGTGCGTGTGGGCGTAGCCATGCGTATTCCTGCGACTCTCGCGAACCTTAATCCTGTTTCGCTCCCGACGAAGCCATTGCTGTCACGACCCTTTCGAGACAGCAGCCACGTCGGCCTCTCAACTCTCCGACTCGTTCATCGGTGACGGTTGGACTGCGTCGGAGGCAACCACTGGGCTGCTCTGATCCTCCGATTCGGTGGCGGACTCCGGCGGCAGAACCTCCCGCAGCATCTGATCAATCTCAATTGCGTGCTGGATGCCTTTATCGAGTTCGAACCGCAACTTCGGCGTGTATCGAGTTTCGATGGAGTCGGCGATCCGCGACTGGAGAAAGCCTGCCGAACTCGCCAAGCCCCTCAGCGCGGTCTGCTGCTTGGCGGGGCTACCCATGACGGACACGTAGACAGTCGCGGAACGCATGTCCGGAGCCATCTCCGCTCGAGTGACGGTGACATCACGCACTCGTGGATCTCGTACCGAGGAGAGGATCGCCATGCTCACCACTTCTCGGACTGCTTCGGCAGACTTAAGGAGTCGTCTCGTGCTCACGCCTCAGGCCTCACGAGAGCGTCCGGGCAACCTCCTCGATGCGATAGCACTCGAGGATGTCAGCCTCTTTGATGTCGTTGAATCCGGCCAACTTGATGCCGCACTCAAGGCCATCCCTCACCTCACGGACATCGTCCTTCTCGCGCCTGAGCGAATCGATGCCGTAGTCACCCAACACGACGCTGTCACGGACGACCCGCATGCGAGCGTTGCGGTAGATGGTGCCACCAATCACGCGACAGCCCGCGATCACACCGTAGCGGCTGACCGAGAAGGTGCGCTGCACCAGAGCACGGCCAAGTTCTACCTCGCGGCGTTCCGGAGCGAGCATGCCTTCCAACGCATTCCGCAGGTCGTCGGTCACCTGGTAGATGATGTCGTAGCGACGAATCTGCACGCCGCGGTCATCAGCCGCAGATCGAGCCCGTTCGTCGGGCGCCACATTAAAGCCGATGATCACGGCATCGGAGGCGTCGGCGAGGGCAACGTCTGCCTCCGTGATACCACCGGCCGTTGACTGCAAGACGCGAACTCCCACCTCTGGATGCTCGAGTTTCTCAAGTTCCTTAAGAATGGCCTCGATCGATCCACGCACATCAGCACGGATAATGAGGTTCAGGACTGGCGCCTTCGTCTTGTCGGTATCCAGTCGATCGAAGAGGTTCTCCAGCGTGACATGCACCGGTTGCTTCGAAAGGTGCGACTCACGACGCAGATCGGTTCTCTTGACAGCCACTTCACGAGCCTTGGCAATCGACTCGACCACATAGAACCGCTCGCCTGGAGCTGGAGCCGTGTCGAGACCAGCCACAAACACCGGCCGTGACGGACCGGCCTCAGTGAACCGCTTTCGCCGATTGAGTGTGTCGGTCATCGACTTCACGTGGCCGCTTGCCTCGCCGCACACGATGGCGTCACCGACACGCAGCGTGCCCTTTTGAACCATCAAGCAGGCCACCACGCCTCGACCTTCGTGCACCGACGCGTCGAGGCAAACACCTGCCGCGTGACGCTCCGGGTTGGCGCGGAGATCATGGAGTTCAGCGATCGTCAGCAGCGTCTCGAGCAGGTCCTCAACGCCCTCTCCGGTCAGAGCACTTGTTTTCACGACTTCCGTCTCGCCACCCCATTCCGATGGCAGGAGTTCGTTGGCAGCAAGTTGCTGGTAGATACGATCGACATCCGCACCCGGCAGGTCGATCTTGTTAATACAGACTACGATTGGCACCCCGGCAGCCCGCGCGTGGCTGATCGCTTCTTCGGTCTGCGGCATGAGCCCGTCATCGGCAGCGACGACGATCACGGCACAGTCGGTGACATTGGCACCGCGGGCCCGCATCTGCGTAAACGCTTCGTGACCAGGCGTATCGACAAACGTCACGGACTTGTTCTCGTGTTCGTTGTCTTCTCGGTCGACCGTGTAGGCACGGATGTGCTGCGTGATGCCGCCACTTTCGCGAGAAGCCACGTTGATGCCGAGGATCCGGTCGAGAAGCGACGTCTTACCGTGGTCGACGTGACCGAGAAACGTCACAACTGGCGGGCGAGGCAGCCGCAGCGCGGCATCCTCTTCCACCGCATCGAAGCCGGCGAGCAACTCTTGCTCGATATCCTCTGGCGTCTTGATATCGAGTTCGACGCCAAGTTCGGCAGCCAAGAGTTCAACCGTGTCGCGGTCGAGTGTCATCGCCATGCTCGGCATGGTTTCGAGACCGAACGCCAGCAAACGCTTGAGGACCTCGCTCGCAGACAACCCGATCGCTTCCGAAAACGCCCGCACCGTGCACGGCACTTGGAGCGAGGCGTTGGACTTTCGCGGAGCGGCCGTGGAGACGGTCTTCCGCTGGTGCCGCGGGCGACGACGGCGCGAGCCGCGTTCGTCATCTTCCCCAAACCGGCCGCGGCGATCTGTCGAACGCTTTCGGGCGAGCTGCCGAACCTCACGGCCTCCCAGCAGATCGCCACCCTCACCACGTCCTGGACCAGCTTTGCCGGGCGGCGTGCGACGGAGACGGCCACCAGCATCCAACAACGGCGGCGCAACAGGCTCACCCCCGCGTGCTCCGCCGGGCCGCTGACGGCCAGCGTCTGCCTGACGCTGCTCATGCTTTCGCATGTGCTCCGCGAGCGGCTTCGCTCCGCCAGCTTTGGCACTGCGGATGGCATCGAGTGGCAACTTGACGTCGGGCTTTTGAGGAGCAGGCTCCTGCGAACTCCTCGCCACCGGCTTCTTGAGCGTTGGCATGGGAGCCAACTTAAAAGCGGGGCGGGGAGCAGGGCGGGCTGTCGACGACTTAGGCTTCAGCGTCGGGCGTGGCTTATCAAGCGACGGCGGCTTCGTCGAACCAGCATCGCGGAAGCCAACGGCTGGTCGAGCCATCGGAGGCGGCACGGGAGCCGGCGGTTGCGGCGGCGGTGAAGACTGCGACTTTGCTGCAACAGGTGGCGGTGCGGCGGTTGGCGGAGCCGAGGGAGTTGGAGACGAGACCGGGGCAGGCGTTTCCGGTGCCACCGTCGGCAGCCCAGCAACAAAGCCCGTGGACCTTACCACAGGTGGCTTCGCAGAAGGCCTGACGGGAGCCTTGGCGACAACCTTGGGGGGAACCGGGTTCGACGCGCGACCAGTCACCCCAGTCGGCGCGATGTAGTCCTCACGCCGCAGGGCAGACTTGGCGGGCGTCGGCTTGACGGCGGCCTGGGCGACCGCTGGACGCTCCGGCGGCTTCGACTTGGCCGAAATGAACTCTCGCAGCTTGGCGACTTCGTCGTCGCTGAGACTTGCGAGGGCTGAACCCTTGTCGTGAATACCGGCACGGGAGCATATCTCGACCAGCTCTTTGCTGTCGAGTTTCAACTCCTTGGCCAATGTGTAGATACGAACTGCCACTCGCTACCCTTCCGGCCGCGTCGCTGGCGAAACCAGCCAAAGCGAACCGCTCGTCCTGCCTCAGAACACCCTTTTGTCCAACACTCCGCGCCAAACTCCCTGCACAAAGCAGGACATCCAATGCGGGCTCCCCATCAGCAGAAATGTTGCCACTGCCAAGTGCGTGACCGGCATCGAACACATGTGCTACCGAGCATGCAGAACGCATGTGCTCAGCAACCACCTGCGAAGATCGCAGACATGCTTGATGCCTTGCAGCCAAACATCGAATGTCTCTGACCGGAGATGTCACGGTGCTTGTGTGCATCGTAATCATCACGGCGACACTCTCACGACGTCGTGCATGGTCCGCTCATCTTGCCACGTGCCTCACCTCTTCCACCGTTGGAGCCCTCAATCTTGAAACCTCAGCCTTGAAACGAAGTGTA
>JBMTLP010000331.1:0-4348 GCA_049433245.1 Pirellulales bacterium | reverse complement strand
ATCGTCGTAGAGCACCACGTCGGCCGATTCGAGAAGGCGGACCGCCCTCACTGTAAGGAGGTCTGCCGCACCTGGGCCCGCACCCACGAACCACACGCAACCGGCGGGTTCCGAGGCAGGCACCGTGGACGGGGTGTCAGGCGATGGCGGTGTCGTGGGCGTGTTATCCATAGCAGACGCTCGCCCCGAGGGATGCCTGTTCGAATTGAGGGGTGGCGGGGAGACGTGTAGAGTACGATTTCAAAGCGAATCCGTACGTTGAGAGTGGGGTGGCCGGCATGGGTGACGATCTGGGGGACGCTGTTTCGAAGAATCCGGCTTCCGAGGCCTCCGATTCGGGGCCAGGATCCGAGAACGTTGCGTCGCAGGCTGCGGCAAGAGCCGCGATCGCGCCGCTCTCGGAGGTCGAACGAAAGCGACTTCAGCAGAATTTCCAAAGAGGCGAGCAGAACTTCAACAGGAACATCGATTACGCGATCGAAATGTTCAACCTGTGTGTGCTCGGTGACCCGGCCAACCTGATCTACCTCCAAAGTCTGCTTGGCGCTATCAGGAAGAAGCATAGCGGAAAAAGCCGCGGGGGCTTGGCGGGCGTTTTTTCCGCCGGAGGCCGCGCCAAGGTCCGCAAACTCGCCGCTGCGGAGAAGTATCAAGAGGCGATCAAAGCGGGGATCGACACGATCAAGAGCAACCCGTTTGATCACCAATGCCTACTTGCGCTGGCCGAAGTGGCGGGCAAACTCGGCGCCGACGATACGCAAGGGGCCTACCTCAAGGCGGCACTCGACGTGGTGCCCAAGGACGTCGAAGTCAATCGACAGTGCGCGAAATTTGCCGCCGATCATGGTAACTACGACCAAGCCATCGCCTGCTGGGTCCGCGTGAAGGACATCAAAGGGGTGGGCGAAGAGGCTGAACGGGAGATATCACGGCTCCAGGTCGACAAAACCATCGGAGCGGGTCGGTCGACCGGTGGTCGGGCTCCGGTGAAGGCGGCCACCACTGAGGCCTCATCCGGGGGAGCCGTAGATCCGATCGCAGTTCTGCGGCAGGCCATTCAGCAAGACCCCACGCAGGTGGAGCCGCGGCTGGACCTTGCCGATCTGCTGGAAAAGCAGCAAAAACTCGACGAGGCCGAGAAGGTACTCGCCGACGCTCTGGCTGCGTCTGGAAACGATGTCAAGGTGCAGGAGCACATCGAGGATCGGCAGATTCGCTGGGCGAAACAGCGGGTGCATGTGGCTGAAAAGCGTTTCGCAGACGATCCGAGCGATGCCAGCCGCAAGACGCTTGAGCAGCTCAAGGGAGCGGCTTTGAAGCGGGAGATTGACATCTTTGCTGCCCGGGCGGCCCGCTATCCCGAAAATGTGTCGTGGCGGTACGAACTCGCCACCCGGCTGAAGGCGATTGGGCGGTTCCCGGATGCGATCCGGCACTTTCAGGAGGTACTCAAGGATTCGCGCCGCAAGGGGTTTGTGGCCCTTGAACTCGGTGAGTGCTTCCAGCGGATCAAGCAGTACCAACTCGCGATGCAAAACTACGAAACGGCGATCGAGGAACTCGTTGATCGCGACCCAGAACAGCGAAAACGAGCCCTGTATCGCGCCGGAGTTCTGGCCACCGGGCTGGAAGACCTCGAGACCGCCCAAAAACACCTTTCGGCCCTGGCTGGAATCGACTTTGGCTACCGCGACGTTGCCGCCCGGCTAGACAAGTTGGCTTCCATCGGGGATAGTACGTGACTCCCCGCCCTCGTTGGCGGTCATCCGAACACCATTTCCCTGAAGCCTCACTGAACCTGCCATGCCAAATACGGCCAGTGCTAAAAAGCGTCTCCGTCAAGATGTCCACAAGCGGGAGCGGAACCGCGTCGCCAAATCGCAGATCAAAACGGAGATTCGCAAGGTTCTTGCGGCTGTCAACGCTGGCGATGTCGCTGCTGCACGCGAGGCTTTCCGCGGTGCTGCCAAGCGGGCCGACCGAGCTGCTGCTCACAATGTGATTCATCCGAATCGTGCAGCTCGGCTCAAGTCGCGTCTTTCTGCACGCATCAAGAATCTGGCTCAGGCCGCCAGCTAACGCTGCGGCCCACCCGTCCGGCGTTCACTTCTCGGCATCCAAAATTTGGGTGTCAGATCGGTCCTGACGAGCCGCTATGAGGCCGGCGGGCATTCGCTGGTGCGTAGGCTCGTAGGATTGCCGCTCGGTTCGCGGTGCCGCTCAGCTGGGGCCACGAGACGGTGCAGTTCTATCGGCGGCCGCGGGGGCGATGTCCTCATCTTTGCCGATGTGATCACGCCCGCTGCTTGGGAAGCGTTGTCACGCCTTCGTTTCGGTTTCGGCCGGGTGCCACACGAGCGACGCTCCGTCGAAGACAGGGCCCTCGATGCATGTGCGACGGTAGTCCCAGCCTCCATCCTCGTCGCGGACCGCAGCGACGCAGGTGAAGCAAATCCCGATGCCGCACGCCATGGGCGTCTCGAGGGAGACTTGGCACGGCAGTTGGTGTCGTTCGCTCCACGCAGAGACGGCCTCCATCATCGGCTCGGGGCCGCAGCAGGCGATGGCGGTCACCCCGGCTCGGTAACCGGTGGGGTCTGCTGCGACGCGGGCGTCGAGTAAATCGACCACGGTGCCGTGGTGGCCCGTGGAGCCGTCCATCGTGGCGAGATGCACTTCCATGCCGGCTGCCTCGAAATCGCGGAGGTCTGTGAAGGCGGCCGCTGTCCGAGCACCCCACAGGAAACTCACGCGTTTCGCTCGGGCGACTGTTTGCTCTGTCGACCCGTAGGCGGCGACTCCCAGACGCTCCTTGCCTAACGCCAGCAAGGCCGTCTGGCCGATGCCTCCGGCCACCAGCACGAGGTGGTCGACAGCAGGAGGTGAAAACCCATTGCCGAGAGGTCCCCAAACCGCGACGTCCCGGCCAGCCGGTTCGGTGGCGAGTGTTCGGGTGAAGCGACCGTGGACGGTGTAGATCAGGTCGAACGCTTCAGGTGCCACGCTCCCCTCGGGAAACGTGTCGTAGACCGCAAGGGGGCGGGCGAGCAGCGGGTCGTTTCGGCCAGTGAGGCGAACCATGACAAACTGCCCGGGCACCGCTGTCGAGGCGATCTCCGGGCATGCTAAGCGGACACGGTAGGTGCCTTCAGCCACCTGACGATGCTCCAGGATTTTCGCCAGCCTGACGCCGGCGACGGAGCACCCGTCAGATTTGGTCTCGTCGCAGATCACTTGCCACCTCCCCGGGGAGCCCGCCACGACGACGCCTTGCCCGGTCGCCGCGGACGAGGGCTACCACCTGGGCCAGTTCGCGGTGGACGGCCCTCGGCACGATCTTGGCGACCTCCGCTGTACCCACCCTGCTGTGGGCGGCGGCCGGGGCTACGGCCACCTTCTGGGCGGCTAGAACGCGGCCGGCGGGGAGGGGAAACGGCTGCCTCGCCTTCTTCAACCGGGGCCGACTCGAGCGAGCGGATCTCCGCCCACGTCAGCGGTCGATATTGCCCAGGAAGCATTTGGCCGAGCGAGAGCGGCCCGATCGAGACTCGTTTGAGTTGCTGCACCTTGTGGCCGCACGCGGCGAGCATGCGTCGCACCTCGCGGTTTCGCCCTTCGTCAAGCACCATCTCGAGAACTGCGCTGGCCTTGTGGCTGCTGCGAAGCACGACGCGTTTGGCTTGCACGCGACCGTCCGAGAGGTGCATGCCACGACGAAGCGTGTCGAGCGTCTCTTGCGTGGGTACTCCCGCCACCTGCACGAGGTACGTTTTCTCCACGCCGTAGCGTGGGTGAGCGAGCCGGTTGGCCAAGTCACCGTCGTTGGTCACCAGGATCAGTCCTTCGCTTGACCGGTCGAGTCGGCCGATGGCGAACAGGCGGCGGTCACCTGGCAGGAGATCGACCACGCGAGGCCGTCCCGAAGGGTCGTAGTTGGTCGTGACGACGCCCACGGGCTTGTTGAGCATGTAGACCACTCGCTTTGGCGAGGGAAGTCGCTCGCCATCGACACGGATCTCCTGCGAGTGAGGGTTCACCTTGGAGCCGAGTTCGGTCACCGTTTGTCGATCGACTTCAACCCGGCCGGTCGTGATCAGTTCCTCGCACTGCCGGCGGCTGCCGATGCCGGCGGCAGCGAGCACTTTTTGCAGCCGTTCGGTGACAGGGCCTTCCGCCGTTTCAGTCTCGAAAGACGGCCGTTCGGTCCCACGTCGTCGCTCCCCACTCCCACTCGGTCCGCGAGACACCACCCGTGAAGCAAAACCTCGCTGCCCGGTGAAACTCCCCTGCCCCGCCGGTCGTCCGCCAGTTGCCGGTCGTCCGCCAGTTGCCGGTCGTCCGCCAGTTG
>JBMTLP010000330.1:0-4363 GCA_049433245.1 Pirellulales bacterium | reverse complement strand
TCCGACACCTGCAGCGAACGTTCCAGATTGACTCTTCCTCCTGCTGCAAGCCGGAAAAGGCTGGTTTTCGCCAAGGTTTCAGGCCCCAGCTCAAAGGTCAGCAGAGGGCCGTCCATGGCGACAATCGACAGGCAGCACCCGCTCACGCAGATGCTGGCCCCGAGCGTCGCATCCTGAGCCAGGTTCCCCGCATCCACCACCAGCCTCATGCCTGGTGGCTCCGCTTGAGCCTGCGTGACCGTGCCGAGGAGTTCCACGAGTCCCGTAAACATCTGCCGACGCCGTTCTGTTAGGGAAAAGGATGGATCGTAAGCCACCACCGGCCGGTCCGAAAGGCAAGAGGGTGGGGGGCGAGGCGGATTGTTCAGATCTCACGCGAGTGCCCGGCGGGACCCTTGCGTCGCGCTGTTCAACGGGCACAATGACGCCGCACAGATCACGAAACCCTGAGTTTTACGAGGCACCCGCCCATGTCCACCATCGTCGACATCCACGCTCGCCAGATTCTCGATAGCCGCGGCAACCCGACCGTTGAGGTCGATGTCACGCTCGCAGACGGCACCTTCGGTCGTGCCGCTGTGCCTTCCGGTGCGAGCACGGGTGCCCACGAAGCCTGGGAAAAGCGGGACGGTGACAAGAGCTGCTACGTCGGCAAGGGCGTGCTCGGCGCTGTGGAAAACGTCAACTCCCAGATCGCCGAAGAACTCGAAGGCTGTGATGCCCTCGATCAACTCGGTATCGACGAGCGGATGCTCGAACTCGACGGCACCCCCAACAAGAAGTCGCTGGGAGCGAACGCGATTCTCGGCGTGTCGATGGCCGTAGCCCACGCTGCTGCTGAGTCGTGCGGCCTGCCGCTTTACCGCTACATCGGCGGTGCGGCGGCTCGCCTGCTGCCAGCTCCGATGATGAACATCGTCAACGGTGGGGCTCACGCCGACAACCCACTCGATATCCAAGAATTCATGGTGATGCCGCTGGGGTTCGACTCCTTCGACGAAGCCCTGCGAGCTGGCGTGGAAACTTTTCACTCGCTCAAGAAGGTGCTGTCGGAGAAGAAGCTGGCGACTTCTGTCGGGGATGAGGGTGGCTTCGCCCCCATGATCGGATCGAGCAGCGAGGCACTTGAGATGATCCTCGCCGCGATTTCGGCTGCCGGCTACGAGCCTGGCAAGCAGATCGGCATCGCCCTCGATGTGGCTGCTACCGAACTGTTTGACGCCAATGCTGGCACCTACACCATTGAAGGCAAGTCGGTCGACTCCGCTGGCATGGTCGACTTCCTCGCTGATCTGGCGGGCCGTTATCCGATCATGTCGATTGAAGACGGCTGCAGCGAAGACGACTGGGCGGGCTGGAAGATGCTCAGCGACAAGCTCGGAGAAAAGGTGCAGTTGGTGGGCGACGACCTGTTTGTGACGAACGTCGAACGTCTCGGCCGTGGAATCGCCGAAGGCATTGCCAACAGCATCCTCATCAAGGTCAATCAGATCGGCACCCTGACCGAGACGATGGCCGCGGTTCAGCTCGCCCACAGCAATGGTTACACCTCGATCGCGAGCCATCGCAGTGGGGAAACCGAGGACGCTACGATTGCTGATCTCGCAGTCGGCCTGGGCACTGGTCAGATCAAGACGGGCAGTGCTTCCCGGAGCGATCGCGTGGCCAAGTACAACCAACTGCTCCGGATCCAAGAGTCGCTCGGGGATGCCGCCCGCTATGCGGGCCGTCAGGTGCGGGCTCGCTGGCCCGGCCTCTGCTAAAGAAACGCTGGGGGGTAGCAAACGCTGCGCAGAGTTTGCTACCCACCTCTGCGATATTCACGAACCAGCATCCAGCCGCAAGCTGCTGATGCGACAGTCGCCATGACGGCAATGGGCCAGAGGGGGATCAGCCGACTGCGAGGGGCTTCCTCCATCTCCACCGCATCCTCCGCCAGGCTCATCGGCTCCTCACCTGCGGCACGTCGGGCCCGCTCCACCGCGAGTTGACCGCGGCCGAGGTAACGGCCTTCGATCTGCCCTTGCCTGCGGTCGTATTTGGGCGCCGTAAGCGCCAGCGACACCAGCCCCATCACGGAAAAGAGCAGCCCCCAGAACCAGGGGCTGTCGGTCAAACGTGGCTGGCTGGATTCAGGCATGCGTTGGCATGAACGTGAGGAGAGATCGCAAGCCTCGGCAACCGTCAGCCGATGATCGATCGTCGGTTGTGAAGGTAGTCCCAAACGACAAAACGGTCGAGTTCGCTCCCCGCTGCAAAGAACACACGACCTTGGGCGGTCTGAGCAAGGCGGTAGGCAAACTGGATATCCTCTCGCGATTGTGACCAACCTGACAGCAGAAAAATATTGACCACGATGCCTTCTCGCCGACAGGCCTCCGCCTCACGCATAGTGGCCTCTTCGGTGCGGTGGTGGGGCGGGTAGAGCAGATAGAGTTCGCTCCCCTCAAAATGTGCTGTCGGCAACCCATCGGTGATCACTATCACTTGCCGATTGGAGGTGTCTTGTCTCGCTAGGTGCCGCCGCGACAGGGACAGCGCGTGCTGAATGTTCGTGAAGTGGGGAGGAATGTCTGCTTCCGTGATCCGCGGGTCGGCCATGTCGGCTTTCAGTCGCACGACCGGATCAAAGATCGTCACAGGCTTTGGCAGCAAGCTGACGAGTTCGCCAAAAGCCCTCGGTTTGGCAAAAGAAGACATCTCGATGAACTGCAGAAAGTCGCCTGGAAACTCCCGCTGCACGAGTCCCTGCAAGGCCAGCGCCATCCGCTTCACACTGACATACAGGCCACCGTGCCGCATCGAACCGCTCATATCGAGCACGACACTCGTGGCGGCTTTGGGGGTGTTTCGGGTGTGGTGGACTTCAATGTCCCGAGGCTCCAGCCGCAATCTGCCCCCCGGTGCACGCGCGCCACCGGTGCGGACCATCGCGTTGACCAACGAGCCCGGAATGTCCATGTGGGCCACGGCATCCCCAAACTCATACGGCCGTGTCGGCACGAGTTCGACAGCCCCCTCACCAGTCACTCGCACCTCGTGCCGCCCCGTCCGTGATGGGGCCATTGCCGAGAAGATCTGCTCGAGCAACTTGCCTTGAAACACCCGCATGGCCTTCGGCGTGAGTCGGTAGCCGCGCTGACTCTTCTCGAGGCCTTGCTCCGCGGCCATCTGCTCCACGAGTTGCTGCACCTGCTGCCTGAGACGATCGAGGTCGTCAAAGGCGCTACCTGCTCCTTCCTCGTCGGCCATGCGGCCAAGCGCCTCCATGTCGACCACCCCAATCCTGCCGTTCTTGGCAGCCTCTTCGAGTTCGCGAAGCAGTTTCTCGATCTGTTCGAGTTCTTGCTTGACCTCGAGGGCGATGGGCAAGGTGAGCTGCTCACGTCCAGAGAACGTCCACTTCGCCGCCAACTCGTCGACTTCGTACACCGCCCCCAGATCCTCGATCAGCTTCACGAGCTCGGTGGCAAAACGTCCGTGCTCGTTGGCTTGGGCATACCACAGCCGCTCGAGGCGGCGAATCTGCTCTTCGGCCACGGCACGTTCAAAAGCCTGACGGTGCTGCTGGGGCGGCACTACGCGACGAGCCTGCTCATGAAACCCCTGGCGAGCTGTTCGTTGCACGGAACGAGTTTCGTACCGCTCAAGCAGTTTGCGCTGTCGCTCGAGCAGCATCTGCTTGAGGGCAGAGAGAGAAGGGCCAAGCCCGCGAATCTGCTCCGGATCGAGCACCACCGCTTCGGCGAGTTGCTGTTCGGTGAGCGATTCGAGGTCTCCAAACGCGAGGGCATGCTCCATCACTGGCCCAAGAAAATCTTGACCCGATGGCCGCGGTGGCGGAATCCGCACCGGGTCATATTTTTGGTAGGCGTGCACAACGCCGCCGAGTGTGTCACGGGAAGGCATGCATCGACCTCACGTTCACATGCCACCGGTGTCGTAAATGGTGCGTCCCCGCCGCTCCACCCGCGAGATCCGCTCGGTCGCGTACAGCCCCGCCAAGACAAACTCCACACATGAGGCGTGAACTGCGGGATTCTCCGAAGCGTTGACCTCGAAGGCTTTCGCCCACACTTCGGGCACGTCTTCCACGATCCGTCGATACTCAGTCGAAGGCAGCATGTCGCCCACCTCGACCTTCACGCCATCCGCAAACCCCCGCACGATCGGCTCGAGCCCGTGCCGGTCCACGTACTCTTCGAAGACGTCACGAATCGCCTCCGCCACGACCGCCTCGAGCACCTGTCGCTCGGTCATTTGATGACTTCCCATCAAATCGAGCTCAAGTTTGCCGAGGCTCGATGTCGGTAGATGGCCCAGATCACTGCTCCTGGGCACCGCTGGCTTTTCACCTGTTCGC
>JBMTLP010000329.1:0-4365 GCA_049433245.1 Pirellulales bacterium | reverse complement strand
TTTCTCGCCAACCAAACCGACCATGCTGATTCCGCACGATTGGCTGCCTCCAGCGCCCTGCCGATCGGTCGCACGACATACCGAAACACCAGCATGTCTTCGTAGCCCCGCTCCAGCGCCACGCCGTACCAAAAACGCTGCCAAGTCGCGGGCACACCCACGCCGGGCGACCATTCACCAACGGAGGGATGGCCACCGAGTGCCGATTCGAGTTCATGCCGGTCGTGGAGGGCGGATGGCGACCGCAGAATCTGCAGACTTCGCAGGATCGCATGACTCACCACGTGGATCAGCGGGATCACCCGCCAACCGAGGGCAATTTCCACGAGAATCAACGAGGCCTGTGCCATCGAGGCGTACGCGAGCATGCACTTAAAATCAGTTTGCACCCGACCGACGAAGCTCGCGTGGAGAGCTGACACAACCGCCACCACGAGCAGCACCGCTCGTGCCACGGGAGCTTCGTCGAGTATCGATTCACACCGCAGCAGCACATACGCCCCGGCATGAATCGAGAGAGCGCCATAGAAAATGGCACTCGATGGCGTCGGCCCTTCCATCGCCCGAGGGAGCCATCCTGAAAACGGTACCTGGGCGCTCTTGCCCAACGCTGCAAACACGAGCAGCAAGGCGACCACCTCGGCACTCCCGTGGCTGAGCAGACACTGGCCGGACGGCCAGTTGGTGGTGAAGAGCGCCTCGAAGTCACCCGTTCCGTTGAGGCGGTGGACGATCACACTCGCCGTCAAAAGACCCACGTCGCAAACCCGGTACGTGGCAAACGCCCGCAGCGCACTGCGCACAGCGGTCTCCCGGTCATGGAAAAACCCGATCAGCAGAGCTGACGACAGGCCGACGCATTCCCACCCGACGAACATCATGTCCATGCTGTCGGCCAACACCAACAGATTCATGCCGGCCCCAAACAGGCTCATGAGCATGAAAAACCGCATGAAGCCTCGTTCGCGGTGCACATACTTTGCCGAGAAACTGCTGACAAGTGCGCACAGCCCACTCGAAAAGCAGACGTACGGAATCGACAAGGCGTCGGCCACGAGATTGATCGACGCTTCGTGATGACCTACCGAAAACCAGTTGCCAACGTGCACCACCACCGGCTCAAAGCCCCGCAGCACGAGCACGAGCAGGGTGACCACACCCGCAGCAAAGCTCGCGAACAGGCATCCGCTCACCAGCGATGCCGCCGTGCGTTCCGACCAGGATCGTCCGAAGAGGGCAGGCAACCCCAGGGCTGCCAGGGCTGCTGCCGGCGCCGCGATGAGAGACATGACCAGCAGGGAAACGAGAGCGTGACTCGTCATCAAGCGTTCCTTCCATGCGGTGTGGCCTGCTGTGTGGCAGCCAGCACACGGGCGGGAGGGAGGTGATCGCGCTGGCCCGCATACCACGAGATGGAGCGATCGACGACCGGAATGTCAGTCCGCTCGGGCAAGTAGGGAATGAAACCGGCACCATCAAAGGTCGACAGAGCACCAGAGTCTGGATCCCAAGCCACCACCTGGATCCAACAGTTGACAGCCAACTGCATCACCGCCGGCAGCTGACCGACGACGTCGAGAATCCGCTGCGGCTTGGCTTCGATGACTACCAAGAGCCTCAGTGGCTCATGGATCTCAACCATCTGCAAGGGCAGCCCCGTTCGCAGATCGCTGGCGTGGCCATCCATCACGCCCACGAGGCCCGTAATGTTGTGCGGCAGTTTCGTGCCAGCCCCGTAGCCGAGTTGGTCGACCGACGAGAAGAAGTACTCAAGGCTGATACCTGCACCGACGGGCCCAACCGCTGCCAGCGTTCGCTTGAGGATCGCTCCATCATCGTCCGCGGTGGGATCGTAAGACACCAGAAAAAACCGGCGGTCGAGAAACAACCCACGAGTCCGCCAGCGTCGGCCAATCACACACGCAGCAACGGTGGCATGACCAAACTCCGGGCGCGGCTGGGCAAGATCCACACTGCGGGCCTCAACATGCTCGGCGGCCTGACGTGGTGTCAGGTTGAGCGAGGCGGATTCAAACCGCCTCGTCCGCTCGTGGGCATCGGCCATGCAGACCGCCTCGGTCACCCCCTGCACCTCGGCGAACAGGTGGCGGTGGGAAACGGGGATGTGCTGCTCGTCAAACCATGCCACCGTGTTTGAACAGGTGTCGAGCAACGCCCCGACGAAGATCGTGCTGTCTGGGACGACAAAGCCCTGCTCCAGGAGCATCGCGCGGACGCGTGGATCGTTGGCCATCAACGCGAAGGCCCGTGCATTGGGGCCCCCGCGGCCACCACCACAGGCCCCGCAGTCGTGGGCACTCTCGTGCGGGTTGTTGAGGCTGGATGAGCCATGCCCCAGAATCGCCACCAAGGGTGAGAACTGCTGGGTAAGACCGATGTCTTCGAGCACCCGGCGAACAATGCTCGCCATCTCAGCAACGGTAAACCCGGATCGAGTGCCCGCCACGAGACCAGGCGCGTCGGTCGCATCGATCCGCAGCAGCGTGGCTATCCGATGGCGAGAAAACTCTCCGGCAGTACGGTGCAGCCGACCGGCGAGCCGAGGGAAGGCGACACGCATCACGAGCGGAATAGCTGCCAGGGCTCCCGCTACTCCGGCCACCAGTCCACCTCGCAACAACGTTCGGCTGCCGGTTGAGAGCCCACCTGCCAACTGCCCATAGCGGCGGCGAAGTTTCTTGTGGAAGCGGTGCGATGCGAGAGACTCGGCATCTGGCTCCTCAACCACCGTGTGCTCGGGGCGGATGGCGATCGGACAGAGTGGCTTGGGATGCCAGTCATCGATTCCCTGGTAGTACATCGGCACCGAGAAAAACCCTGCGACCCCGAAGGTCTCATACTCGGGGTGAGTTTCCTCCAGATGTCGTCGAAACGACTCGCAGCGATCGTCGATGCACAGCACGAACTGGGCTCGACTCTGCCGTGAGCCGGGACCTTCCACTGCCTGTGACTGCGCGGCCAAGGCATCGAGCACCTGCATTCGGTACCGCCGCTCGTAGGCCAGATGAAACACCCGACGGCGAGCGATGCCGTCAAAGGTCAGGATCTCCGATTCGAATCGGGCGAGTTCATTTTCGTTGAGACTCCGCACATCACGGGCGGTCAGACCGACGAGTTGGCAGACTTGGTGCAGCAAAAAGGCGCGGGCGAGGTTGCCGAGCCCCCGATGCGGCGGGAAGCGGTCGCGGAGTTCCGTCCAAAACGGGGCGAGGCTTCGCTCCGTTGAACGCATCTGCTCGGCGGCCCCGCCGACCGAGCTTACGTGGAGAAACTCCCGAGCCCACTCTGTTGCCACACGATCGCAGATCAGCCGGACGGCGAGAAAGTCGGCAAGCGTCGCGGGCACAGCGGTGACAGGAGCTCGGTCCGGCCGCTCCTCAAACTGCCGCATCATGCCAGCCCATCCGCGAAGGGCGAGCAGGGACTGGCGGATGTAGGGTTGCCAGTACCCTTCGGAAATGCCCATGCGCCGCAGTTCATCGATGATCCAGTCGTGGGCCGATCGGTTCTGCACCGCACGAAATGCCTCCGGCAACCGAATGCTCCAGGGCTCGGTGGGCGTCCAAGAACTGCCGTGCAGGGCCGTCACGGCGGCGAGAAAGCCCGCGTCGCGCCCAGGCATTGGCCACGGAGCCACTCCCTGATCAAGGAAGGCGGCGGAGAGTCGGATCAGGAGCGGGTGCACCAAGGCATCGGTGTCGAGGGAGGGATCGACCGCCACGATCAAGTCGCGATACCGCAGCGGTGGCTTGCAGTGCACGATCGCCGGGCGGGCGAGAGCCACCGCGTCGACACAGGCATGCCACAGACTCGACGCGGCACGCCGCTCGTTGGCGGAGCCCACCACCGACGCGGCCCGCTCAAAGGTCGCTTGCCGCGTGTCCTCATCGTTTCTGTCGGCAAAGGCTGAACCGGCCGAAACATCCACCAGCCCGCCGATGTCACTCAGCTGCCGCCATCGCATGTCGGAGTCGAGGTCACTTCGCAACCGCTCCACGACATCGCTTTCCGTGAGCAGCCAGCGGACCGCGGCATCCGACTCCCAGCGAACTTCGTGTACGAGCACGGCCCGCCGCAGCATCCGCGATGCAACCCTCCCACCAGCCAGTTGCTCGCCGCTGCCGCCTGAGTAATCTTCCTCGAGAATGGCGTCGATGTCGGCCACACGAATCCTGGCGGTGGCCAAGGCCTGCCGATAGCGATCCTCGCTGAGGAAGGGCTGCGTATCGAAGAGGCCAGCCGCATGCACAACGGCCTGCTCAAACGGCTCGTGTTCGAAGGCGTGCAGGGTGTTGTGGTGGATGAAATCGGCGATCGGGCCCTGTGCCGGCAGGTAATGAGCCG
>JBMTLP010000328.1:0-4374 GCA_049433245.1 Pirellulales bacterium | reverse complement strand
CGTAGCCTGGGAGAGTAGCCAAGAGCACAAGCAGGAGCGTCCAAGCGACGCTCATCAGTTTGCCAACGGCGATCTGCAAGCCAGACAGCCGTGTCATCCGCAGCAGGTCCCAGCCACCACTTTCGCGTTCGCCGCTGACCAAGCCAGCGGCCAGGCTTGGGGTGAGCAGCACCATCAGGAGCACCTGGAAAATCACGAGCAGGCCGCCGATCGTCTCCACGCCCCAGTCCACGGTGCCGGTGGTGGCAGCGAGCGTGGTGAGCAGCGACACCACCGCACAGGCTGCAACCAACCGCAAGATCCAGTGCAGTCGGCCGAAGCGACGCGTGCGAAACTCCTTGACCATCACGGGGTTGAGCCAAAAAGGAATGCCGGCCGATCGCCGCTGCGGGTCGACCAGGAAGAACACCCGACGGGCCGCCCGCACACCGAGCGACTGCTCGTCAGTGATCACACCCTGTGAACGTGAGCGGTCGAAGATATTCGAATGCAACTGGGCGAGTGTGGCGGCGATGGCGCCGAGAGTGACGACAAGGCTGGCGACCAGATACTCAGGCAGTCCAGAACTCGCTTCCATCAGCCCTTGCCCGCCGACGCTGCCCTGGCCCACGAGGTGCATCAACACCGGGAGCGGCGAGGCACGGCGGAGCCAAGCGGCTGCCAGCGGCATCAAGCCGGGCTGTCCCTGCAGGAAGTAGTGCGGGCCAAGGGACAGGAAACAGAGAGAGAACACGCTGGCATAGGTGGAACGCACTGCGGCGTCGGTGGAGTTGGCGAGGGTGCTCACCAGCAGGCCCACCGTCACATACTCAATCGTTGCCACTGCCAGGACCAAGCCCACGCTGCCGAGGTCTTGCCACAGATCAACGCCACCCATCGCGTAACAGGCGGCTGCAGCGGGAAGGCTTGTGATCAGCAGCAATCCCACAAAAGAGAGCACGCCCGAGAGTTTCCCCAGATAGATCGCGAGTTTCGACAGCGGCGTGTTGAACAGTAGGGCGAGGGTTCCTCGCCGCCGCTCTTGCACGAAAGATGTCGCTGGCCAGGCAGGAGCCAGCAGGAGGACGCCCGCCAGCATGCCGTAGGTGAAGATGCGAAAAACCTGTCGCGCCTGGCTGCCAGACAGGTCGACGAGTCCTTCGGATGGCCAGCGAGCGAGCACCAGCATGCCCGAGCAGATCGCCATGGCAATCATGGCCACGAGCGCCCGTCGGAGCCGCAGGATTCCAAAAAACTCGCGTTGAAAAATCGCGATCATGACTCGCGGGTCACCGTAAGGAAGGCGTCTTCGAGGTCGGTCGGCACCTCGCGGAACTGAGACACGCCGAGGTTGGCTCGCACGAGGCCACCGAGGAGGTCGGCAAGGTCGGCATCGGAACGGCTGGTCTGGAAGCGGACCATCGCCTCAGCATCGTGGGCCGCGACGCTCCGCTGCTCATTTTCATCGAGCCCGCTGGCAACCGCCGTGGCAACCGCAGCGGCCTGCGTTCCGTCCACCAGTTGCACCTCGAAGGTGCGGCGTTGGCGGATGGCCTGCATGATCTGGTCGAGTGTGCCAAAGGCTCTGAGCTTCCCCTTGGTCATGATCGCGACCACGTTGCAGATCCGGGACAGTTCGGGAAGGATGTGGCTCGTCACAATCAGGGTTTTGCCCATGTCGGCGAGCCGCAGGAGCAGGTCCCGCATTTCGATACGAGCCTGGGGATCAAGGCCGTTGGCTGGCTCGTCGAGGATGAGGACGTCCGGATCATGGAGCAGCGTGCGAGCCACGCCGACCCGCTGCTTCATACCGTGGCTGAGGCTCTCGACATACCGGTCACGCATGTAGGTTGACCCGGTTGTCTCGAGGACCTCATCGATTCGCCGAGTCCGCTCCCGTCGGCCGATGCCGAAAGCGGCACCGAAAAAATCGAGATACTCCCGAACCCGCATGTTGTCGTAGGAGCCAAACGTGTCGGGCATGAAGCCGACGAGTCGTTTGATTCGACGGGCATCCCGCACGCAGTCGGCTCCCGCGATGCTCGCCGAGCCACTGGTGGGGCGCATGAGTCCCACCAGGATTTTGATCGTCGTGGTTTTGCCGGCACCGTTTGGGCCAATGAAGCCCAGGATTTGACCGCGGTCGAGCATGAACGAGAGGCTGTCGAGCGCCGTGAACTCGCCATACTGCTTCGTCAGTTCATGGGTGACCACGACGGGCCCCGCCGTGCTGATCATGGTTCGTCTCTCGCGGGTAGGGTCGCACCGGTCAGCGTCAGCCGCGCGTAGTCGATCTGCCAGCCGGTGTCTTCGAAGTCGGGAAGTTGTGCGTCGGAAGCGAGTTCGTCGGTGACCTCAGCCTTGGCTCGCTGCATATCGCTGACGAGGATCGCCAAGCGAACACCGCCCGTGGCATCGAGCACGAGGTGTTCAGCGTCGAGCGGGATCGTGAGCACGCCGCTGGGGTTGGACCGAGCGAAGATCTGCACGGGCTCGCCGGCACCAGAGGTCCACACTTCCAGTTGCCGCGATGGGATGTTGCATCGCAAGGTAAGCGTGCCCCCATCGAGCGAGCAGGGGCGAACTTCGGCGGGAAGTTCGAACCGCAGCACGGTTTCTCCCCCTCGCGTCAGTCCCTTCACCCATTGGCCGGTGCGGAGGCTGTAGGCCGTTGATGAACCATCTCGGCCCGGTTCGACGGTTGGCTTAAGGAAGGTCGACGGGACTGTGAAGCGCGAGTCGGGGGGCGTTCGCTCCAGTGTCAGCGGCACTACGTTGAGCGCGGCACCGATCCGCACGAAGTCGTCGGGGAAACTTGGCTCGAGGTCGAGGTCGTCGGACCAAAACAGCACGGAAGGCTCGCGGGGGAAGGCCCAGTCATCTTCGGGATCGAGAAGTTGCTGGAGCACGCTATGTCGCCGAGACTGTTCATCAGACAAGAGCCCACCGGCCACATATTCACCGGGTGCCAAGACCGCATCCGCCGGAGCCACGAACGAGCCGTTGGCATCGGTCGTCACGGCGATGGCCGGCATCGTCGCCTGCACGATCACGGCATCCGTCGGCCAAGCCGCTTCATCGGCGGCTGAGGGAAAAGCGCCTTCGAGACCGTCGGGGCCAAAACGAGCTGACACCCCCAAAGGTGCAGAGGAGACGGTTTGAGCACTGAGGAGAGCAGTGCCCACGCTGCCGGCAGCCGTCGCGGTATTGAGGGGCATGACCGTGTCGTCATCCAGCCATACGAGCCGGCGAACCTCGCCGTCGGACGGGGGAACGGGGAGAGCCCACTGCCGTCGATCAGCTTCCCAATTGGCTTCGCGGGACTGAGAGTCGTAGATCGCCGCGAGCCCCTCCGTGCGAACCTCGTTGGTGCCAGGCAGAACCCGATGGATTTCAAGGGCCGCGATCGTCGGAGGCACGCTGGTGGAATTGGCTAGGCCTGTGGCGATGAACGCTCCGGCCGTGCCAATGGCGATTACAGGAACGAGCCAAGCCAGGTGTTCGAGTTGGTTGCGACGAGAGAGCAGGAGGCCGGCAACTCCCATGCAGCCACAGCAGGCGGCGAGCAAGGCGATCGCGAATCCGCGGGTGGGGATCGAATAGCCGATCTGTTGCGTGACCGCGGTTTCCATCAGCTGCGGTGCCAGCCCGCCTTCCGGCACGTTGAAGAAGCGGTTGGTGAGTTCCTTCAATGCCTGGGTTGGGGCTTCGTCAAACTCGCCGATCCAGCCCCGGGGGCCGAGTGTGGTCAGCAGGATTTCCCCTTCGCCAAACGGAAACCAGATCGCTGCAGGCCAGCCGTTGATGGTGGCCGTCACGTCGTCTCGGTTGGTCATGAGTCGCACAAAGTCGACCGGCACCTCAAACTCGCAGTCGTCCCGCAGAACCTCCCCCGTTCGGCGGTTCCCTGACTCGATCGTGAACTGATCAAGTTCCACTCGGTCGACGACGGTGAGATCGAGCCGGCTGCCAAGAAGCGCCGACAGCATGGCCGGAGGGGTGCGGTCGGCCATGACCCAGAGCCGGCCGCCATCACGAATCCAGCCGCGGATCGCCGTCAGCCCCGCCGCGTCGTGGCTGAGTCGATCGCCGCAGAGCACCATCGTGTGGTATTGCTCAAAGGCCTCGGGCCACGGAGGCAAAAAATCTTCTTGATAGGAAGTGACGTTCGTGGACAGTTTCGCTGCCTGGCGGGCCACGAAGAGCATGTCGATGGCATCGGTGTCGGGCGCTACCATGCGGTGCTGGCTGTCGATGAAATGGCGACGATAGATCGCCATGGTCTTCACCGGATCGTGATCGACGGAGAGCAGAATGCTTTCGGTAAGTGGGTCGCCATCGGTCCGTCGAAAGACTTCTCGAGCATCGGGCCCGACGTCGATAGAAGCCATCTGC
>JBMTLP010000327.1:0-4375 GCA_049433245.1 Pirellulales bacterium | reverse complement strand
CTGCGATACTTTGTCTTTACGAACCGACGGACGCGGAAGTCCTCAAGAAGGAGAGCTTTGAACTCCTTCTTGGACGCATACCATCGGCTCTTCCAAGGCTCCATGACGCCGGTACGGAAACCGACGGGATTGACCTTCTGACCCATGTTCGTGCCTCAGCCTTTTCTCAAACGTATGTGTTCGTGCGTGGTCCTAACCGACCGAGTCAAGCGAAACCTTGATGTGGGACATCCGCCGCTTGATGGAAAACGCCATACCCCGTGCGCGGGGACGAATCCGCTTAAACATCGGCCCTTCGTCAACGCGGGCGTCAACGACGATCAGGTCATCAACACCAACGGCCTGCCGATGCTCGGCGTTGCCCAGGGCACTGCGAATCACCTTCTCAAGCATCCGCGCACCACGTTGCGACTGAAACTTCAGAATGTCGAGTGCCTCATCCGCATACTTCCCACGCACGAGGTCGGCCAATGGCCGCACCTTTTGCGGTGAAATGCGAGCGAACCTGTGTATTGCAGTGAAAGCCATTTCTCTCGTTCCGGTTTGCGAGCCCTAAGGCGAAACACGTGGCCTACTTGCCACCCTTACCGCCGTGTCCCCTGAACTGCCGTGTTGGCGAGAACTCGCCGAGTTTGTGACCGACCATATCTTCAGTCACGTAAACCTTGATGTGCTGCTTCCCGTTGTGAACCATAAAGGTCAGTCCGACAAACTCTGGAACGATCGTGCATGAACGCGACCAAGTCTTGATCGGATCACGCGCACCGCTCGTAAGCTGGGCCTCGGCCTTTCCGTACAACCGGGGGTCGACATACGGCCCCTTTTTTGAACTGCGTCCCATCGCGAACTCGTTCCTGTGTCTCGTATCGCCAGCTGGCTACTCTATGGATCCTGTAGTGGATCCTGGGAAACCCCCAGGTCCGCCTGCTATCGCAGCTTGAGCTGCCCGTAACGCTTGCTCTTCCGCCGCCGCACAATCGCCGAACCAGATGGCTTCCGAGGCTTGCGGGTGCTACCACCCTTGGCACTCTTGCCAGTCGGGCTGACCGGATGCCGACCGCCCTTGTTACGACCTTCACCACCACCGTGCGGATGGTCGATCGGATTCATCGCCGTGCCGCGTACGTGCGGCTTGATGCCCATCCAACGCTTCCGCCCGGCCTTGCCAAGCACCACGTTCATGTGCTCGCTGTTGCCCAACTGACCTATCGTGGCTCGACAAGCGGCGGGCACGCGACGAATTTCGCCGGAAGGCAGCGTGAGCTGAGCCCAACCTGCTTCACGAGCCAGCAGTACGGCACTCGCACCGGCTGACCGGCACATGCGACCGCCACGGCCCGGCTGCAACTCGACGTTGTGGATCGGGCTGCCCAGCGGAATCGCCGACAGCGGCAGGCAGTTGCCCACTTCAGGCGGAGCCGACTCACCACTCAGCACGGTTGCACCAGCCTCGAGCCCGTCGGCAGCCAGGATGAACCGCTTCTCGCCGTCGGCGTAAAACACAAGAGCCACCCGACAGGTACGGTTTGGGTCGTACTGAATCGAGTCGATCTTGCCAGGCACGCCATCCTTGTTCCGTCGGAAATCGATCAGACGGTAGTGCTGCTTGTGACCGCCGCCACGGTGCCGTGCGGTGACCTTGCCCTGATTATTGCGACCGCCGGTCTTCTTCTTACGAAGACGCAGCCCCTTGGGAACCTCACTCCCTGGAGTGAGATCAGCAAAGTCGCTGACTGACGCGTTTCGGCGTCCAGCGCTGGTCGGCTTGTAGGTGCGTATACCCATCGTTTCGTGCGAACCTAGAAGAGATCGATCTTAAAGTCTGGCTTGAGCGTCACGACCGCCTTCTTCCACGACTTGCCCTGGAACGAGCCGTGACGAGTGCGACGGACCTTGCCTACCCTGTTTTGCACAGCAACTTTTTCAACCTGCACGTTGAAAAGTTCTTCGACAGCGCGACGAACGTCTGCCTTCCCTGCCTCTGCGGCGATCTGGAACGAGTACGCGTTGTGGCGCGTCGCCCGATGCACACCCTTTTCCGTCACCAACGGCCGCAAGAGGACCTGGTGCGGAGCAAGGCGAGGATTGACTGCCGGTGGCGGCGGAACTGGCTTACCCATTTATTTCACTCCTGCGACGCGGCACCCGAGGCACGCGACGCCACTGTTTGCCGGAAAGCATCCATGGCCGCGGTGGTCATCACAATCTTCCGCGGAGTCAGAATCGCCAATGCGTTGAGATCAGCCACCGGCGTGACCGAGACGCCCTCGATGTTACGAGCACTCTTCCAAAGGTTTTCGCAGTGACGATCGGAAGACACGAGAACGGTGTTGCCAGCAAGCCCAAGGGCAGCCAACGAACCCACCATCTGCGAAGTCTTCGGTGCATCGAAAGACAGACCGTCAACGAGGCAGACTTCACCATCAGCAATCCGAGCCGCCAGCGCCATCCGAGTTGCAGCCCGCAGTGCCTTCCTGGGCATACGCCAGCCAAAGTCCCGCGGACGCTTTGCGAAGATGTGACCACCGCCACGGCGGGTACCACTGCGGCGAGCACCGGCACGGGCGTTACCCGTTCCCTTCTGCCGATAGAGCTTCCGCGTCGAACCAGCGACTTCGCCGCGGGTCTTTGTGCGGAAGGTGCCCTGACGCTGATTCGCCTGATACATCACAACTGCATCATGAAGCAGTTGACGGTTAATCGTCGGGGCGAGTTCGGCCGGGTCAATCTCGTAAGAGCTGACCTCTTTACCGGCCATGTCGTAGACGGCGAGTTTCACTTACCACCCTTCTTCTTTCCAACAGGAGCAGCAACACCTACCCGCTTCAGCATGTTGGTCTGCCGCACGACGACGAACGAGCCGTTCGGACCAGGAATCGCACCGCGAACGATGAGCAGATTCCGCTCCGCGTCAATGCGAACCACCTTGAGATTTCGCGTGGTCGTACGCTCAGCACCATACCGGCCGGCCATCCGCTTACCGCGGAAGGTGCGGGCTGGCGAAGTGTTCTGGCCAGTACCACCCTGATGGCGATGCACCTTCTTCACACCGTGGCTGGCACGCTGACCCTTGAAGCCGTGACGCTTCATTACGCCGGCAGTGCCTCGACCCTTGCTGGTGCCGACAACGTCAACTGAGGAGACGCCGTCGAACAAGCCGACTGTGAGAACCTGCCCGACCTCAAAGCCGTCGGCGGAGCCACGAAACTCCTTGACGAAACGCTTGGGCTCGCAGTCGGCCTTCGGCACAGCCTCGACACCCGCCTCACGGCGACGGCGAGCGCGCTTGCTATCGAGCACAGCAACCTGCCCGCGGCCAGAGCGGCCAACGAGACGACGCGGGCGATCACGAAAACCTACCTGAACAGCCTCGTAGCCATCCCGCTCCTGAGACCTCAGAAGCAGCACAGAACAGGGCCCAGCTTCGATCACTGTGACAGGAATCACGGTACCATCCGCATCGAAGACTTGCGTCATCCCGACCTTACGGCCAAGCAAGCCCTTCCAACCTGTCGACTGCGGAACTGTCATTGTCTTGTTCCTCCTGAGCAGCGGCACCACCACCCGGCGCCCCACAACGGAGCACACCCGGACGACACCACTGCGTTCACGCTCGAAGCCGTCGGCTTGGGGAGCACCTTGCCAACAGGCAAGGCCTTACCTCAACGCCTTCCAAGCATGCTTTTCGGACTCCCGAAAGTTTTTCTTTGTGCCTTCAATCACCGTCGCCACCACCCCAACACCATCAGACCACCATCACAACCCGCAATTAGCGAGCAGACGCCTTGATCTTGATGTCAACACCAGCCGGCAGGCTGAGTTTGTTGAGGGCTTCAATCGTTTTTGCGGTCGCTTGAATAATGTCAACCACCCGCTTGTGCGTGCGAATCTCGTACTGCTGACGAGCCTTCTTGTCGATATGCGGACCCGACAGCACCGTGTATCGCTCAATCCTCGTCGGCAGCGGAATAGGACCGTGCACCTCCGAGTTGGTTCGCTTGGCCGTGTCGACAATCTCTGCAGCACTCTGATCGAGAATGCTGTGGTCGTAGGCCTCCATACGGATCCGAATCAGTTCCTGCGTCGAACCTGGCACTGCCATACTCCGAAAACGACCAAACCGAAGGTGAACGACACCCGACGCTGCTTCTCAGGCAACATCGCCACTCCGAACGGCCATCTCTGACCAGAAAGAGGAGCTTTCGCGAGCCAAAGTCGCCCATTGCGGGCAGGCTGTCGCCGAAAACTCTTTCCACGAGGGCCGCCGCGGTTGAAACTGGGCTGCCTCACGTGATTCAGGGTCCCGAAATCTACGACCCCGCGAAACCACTGTCAACAGGCCCCGCTTGAAGACGCTCATTCGCGGCTCAAGCTG
>JBMTLP010000326.1:0-4396 GCA_049433245.1 Pirellulales bacterium | reverse complement strand
CGGCGAATGGTGCCATCAGCCCGACGAACGAGCCGACGGCGGACGACCCCGCGATTGCAAGCTCTCGCGACACGACCGCTCTCCTACCGCCGAACTCATATTTCTCTTGTTCCGCGTAATCGCGGCGGTCGCATTCTATCCATTTTTGGGGTGGGTGATCGTGGTGGATGGAAGACGTTGGCACGGCTGAGGTTGAGGCTGGTTCGGAGCGTTGGGGTGGCGTGGAATATCACGCGGGGGTGCGTGATATCCCCCGGGCGTGAGGCGGTCGGCGGGGCTGCGTATGGCGAGGCCGCCGCGGCTGAGGACGTGGGTGTAGATCATCGTCGTGCGAACGTCGTTGTGGCCGAGGAGTTCCTGCACGGTGCGGATGTCGTAACCGTCTTCGAGCAGATGCGTTGCGAAAGAATGCCGCAGCGTGTGGCAGGTAGCCCGCTTGCCAATGCCCGCCTGCCGCACAGCATCCTTCACTGCCCGCTGGATCGTGCTTTCGTGAATATGGTGACGATACAACCTGCCATCCTCCCTGTCGCAGTAGTCATGCCCGGCGGGAAAAACCCATTGCCACGGCCATGAAGTGTCGTCGCTCACATATTTCCTGGCGAGGGCTGCCGGGAGGCGGACTCGGCCACCTCCGGCGGCGCGTGCTGCGTCGTGCTCGCGTTTTCGCTGGTGCAGGTGTGTGTGGAGGGGTGTGAGCAGACACTGCGGCAGCACGGTCACCCGATCCTTTGCACCCTTGGCCTGCCGAACCACCAGCTGCCGCGAACCAAGGTCAACGTCTTTGACGCGAAGCTGCAGCGCCTCCATGAGGCGAAGGCCAGCGCCGTAGAGCAGCGTGGCCACCATGTGTCGCTCGCCATAAAGCTGGGCGAGCACCCGGCCGACTTCTTCGCGGGTGAGTACGGTTGGGAGCCGCTTCGGCTTGCGGGCACGCACCACACCCTGGATTCGATCAAGCGGCTGATGCAGAACCTCGTCGTAAAGAAACAGCAGGGCTGAGAGGGCCTGGTTCTGCGTCGACGCGGCGACATGCCGTTCGGTGGCCAGCCAAGTGAGGTATGCGTTGACTTCCGGCTCCCGCATCTCCGCCGGATGCTGCTTGCGATGAAACAGGATGAACTCACGAATCCGGGAGACATACGCTCGCTCGGTGCTGCGGGCGAGATGCCTGGTGCGGGCTTGAAGACGAACCTGATCGAGCAGGCGTGGCGGCTTGGCCTCGACGCGCCCAATGGCACGATGTACGTGGTCATTCCCGATGGTTGCCATGGCAGCGTCCCTCCCACAGTCTCCCGGTTGCGACGTCTTGATCGCATCGATAGCACCCACCCACGACCTTGACTCGCCTTGACGCCCCTTCGTGTCGACGCAGTCTATCGAGAGCCCACATGAGTGTACGTGCGTTCACTTTTTCTGCAAGACGGGTGATTCGTTCTGAACGCGACAGGCCGGGAACCATGCGACACTTCTCCCCGTCTCGACGGAACCACTCGTCGCGAACCGAGCAAATCCGCTCAGGACGAAGAGCACCAGAACACGAGCCGCTATGACTCGCAGCATGTGCTTTGCTTGAGGCATTTTCGGCAGGTCTTCATTGCCTTCCATCAAAGTAAAGCCGGTGATGATTTCCCGCAGGTAGGCATCCTCGTCCGTGACCGTTCTCTGCCATCGAATGAGGAACGTGTGTCGACAGCTCTGGCATGACCAGCCATCGAGACGGCGATGTGTCTCTTCGACGATCAACTCGTGAATACTGTCGCCGTGAGCACGGCTTCTTGATCGGTGGTGAAGAGCTGTGAGCGTGCCCGCAAGCACAACGCATCCGGTGATTTTTTGGGCAGCAGACTCGGGCGATCCTGCTGGAAAGTTCGTTACGGGTATAGAGGTCTATGACAGCCGTCAGATAGACTGGGCCTTCTTTCGTCAGATCGAGGTGATGTCGTTCGCCCAGACCTCGTACGGCTTCCGATTTGAAGGATAACCACGAAACGTGGACACCCTCCACGCATGTGGGCGACATCATGGATGCCCCACTCAATCCTGTGCTGCTTGAAGCGGCGGCCACTTAAAAGGAGAAGCCGATGGACCTGCCTTCAGCCTGCCGTGGCGCGTACACGAGCAGCCTTCCTGGCGTGATTGCAACTGCGGTATCGCTGCTCGGACCACTGATGCTAGCGACCGTGCTCAAGGCAGAGGAGTCGTTTGCCCTCACCCTTCAATCTCAAGTACCTACCGACGCCTCCGACAGTGGCTTTGCGGCCCAACACGTCGTGGAGGCCTGGCCGGTCTCCGCTACGGCTGTCATCGTGTGCGATGTCTGGGACTACCATCACTGTCTTAATGCAGTTCGGAGACTTGAGGAGTTTGCCCCGCGTCTGGATGCGGTGATTGCCGAAGCCCGCCGTCGAGGGGCGACCATCATCCATGCCCCGAGCGACTGCATGGCGGCCTATGCCGACCACCCTTGTCGGCAGCGGGCCATCGCCGTGCCCGCGGTCGACACGCTCCCCGACCAGATCGAGTCCTGGTGCTCTGCCAGCCCAGCGGAAGAATCCGTCACCTACCCGATCGACCAGTCTGATGGTGGGGAAGATGACGACCCCGAAGAACACGCCGCCTGGGCAGCCAAACTCGAGGCCCTTGGTCGCAACCCGCGTATGCCGTGGCAGCAACAATCACCTTTGATTTCGATCAACGAACAGACCGACTTTATCACCGACCGTGGCGACGAGGTCTGGAACATCCTCGCAGCCCGAGGCATCGACAACGTGATCCTGACGGGCGTGCACGTCAACATGTGCGTGCTTGGCCGCCCCTTTGGCCTCCGCCAGTTGGCCCGGCATGGCAAGCATGTGGTGCTGATGCGAGACATGACCGACAGCATGTACAACCCAGCCCGCTGGCCCTTTGTCAGCCATTTTGAGGGCACGCGTCGCGTGATTGACCATATCGAGCGGCACATCTGCCCCACCATCACGAGCGACCAAATTCTGGGAGGCATGCCCTTCCGGTTTGCTGCAGATCAGGTTTCATCAAGCCGACCTTCCTCCGCCGCAGATGCCGTCGCTGCAGCGGCTCCATGGCAGCCCGTGGAGATCCCTGCCGCAGCCCCTCCAGCCTCAGCCGCCAGCGACGCCGCTGGTAAAAACTGGTATCGCTGCACCGTCTTTCTGCCTTCATCGCTGCTGGTTGCAACTGGCTCTGCTTCACCGCAACTCGTCTGCGGCGATGAGGTGGAAGCCGCGTGGCTCAACGGCGAGCCCTTGCCGAGCACTGAGCCACATGCCTTTGTGGTTGTTCCCAAACTCGTCGCGAGCAATGACGTGAATCTGCTCGTGCTTCAGACGCACGCCGCTCTTCGCTCGCCCCCGGTGCTGCAAGGCTCGGAGGAGCAACGAATGGAACTTGCTGGCCGCTGGCAGAGACTGGTAGACGACGTGAACGAACCCTGGTCCATGCCGCTTCCAGCAAAGTTTGGAGCGCCTCCGGAGATTCTCGTCAGCCCATGAAGACGAGCCACATCCTCACGCTCTCCGTACCCGATGCGCCGGGCATTGTGCACGCCGTTTCCTGCGGCCTGCTCGACATCGGCGGCAACATCCTTGAGAGTGCGCAGTTCGGCGATCCGTGTTCGCGACTCTTTTGCCTGCGAACGGTGGTTGAGACCGGCTGTGAGAACTCGGCCGAGGTCGCAACTGCGGTCCGCACAAGACTTGAGCAGGAGGGGCACGGCGGAGACCTGCGGCTCAACGTCAGGCGGACTGACGCACGACCGCGAATCCTGATCATGGTCTCAAAGTTTGACCACTGCCTCGTGGATCTCCTCTACCGCTGGAAGAATGGTCTGCTTCCCGTCGAGATTCCCGCGATTGTCTCAAACCATCCCGATGCGGAGAGCATCGCCCGCCGCTATGGCATCGAGTTTCACTATCTCCCGATCACCGCCGCCACCAAACTCGTCCAGGAAGCTGCGCTGTTGGCCTTGGTGGCACAACACAAAATCGATCTCGTCGTGCTCGCTCGTTACATGCAGGTGCTCTCCAACGAACTCTGCCAGAGACTCAATGGGCGGGCGATCAACATCCACCACTCCTTTCTCCCGGGCTTCAAAGGGGCACGTCCTTATCATCAGGCAGCCGCCCGCGGCGTGAAGCTGATAGGAGCCACGGCGCATTTTGTCACGCCCGATCTAGATGAGGGGCCGATCATCGAACAGGATGTGACGCGAGTGACCCATGCCCACTCGGTTGAGCAAATCATTGCTCTCGGGCAAGACACCGAGCAGCTTGTGCTCGCACGGGCGGTGCGGCTGTGGGCCGAAGATCGCGTCCTGATGATCTGCGACCGCACGGTCGTCTTCACGTAATACCCGGTGCATTTAGGCATTTGCTCG
>JBMTLP010000325.1:0-4400 GCA_049433245.1 Pirellulales bacterium | reverse complement strand
GCGACTCACCTGGGTCCTGCTCGACATCGTAGAGCTCCCAAGGAGCAGCCTGCTTACCCGCATGCACGAGGCTCCAACGACCCTCGCGAACGCGACAGTTGGCGAGCTTTGCCTCTGAGGCACCGCCGCGTTCCCAGCGGCCCACGTGGGTGAAGAGCGGACGATCTGGCCAGTTCTCGTCAGCATCCATCAGCAGTGGCACCAGGCTCCGCCCATCCAGACGTCCAGCCACATCGTCGGGAAGTGCCACCCCCGCCAGCTCACAGAGCGTTGGCAGCACATCGATGTGCGCGGTCACCGCAGGCACATCCATGCCCTCAGGCAAAACCCCCTTCCACCGCCAAAAGGCGGGCACTCTTGTGCCGCCACGGTAGGGAGATCCCTTTGCACCTCGCATGCCATCGTTGAACACGCTGCTGCCGGCTGCGGTGCCATTGTCGGTGGTAAACACCACGAGCGTGTCGTCGGCGATGTCCCACTCTTCGAGTTTCGCAAGCAACGTGCCCATGTTCGTGTCGATGTTTTCGATCATGGCCAAGAACGACGCGACATCTTCGGCAGACCTTCGCCCGTGAACAGGGATGCCTTCGCTGCCTGCCCGCCCCAGCACGCGATCGCGACTGCCAAAAGGGGCGTCGTACGGGGCATGGGGTGCATTCGGGGTCAGGTAGCAGAAGAAGGGCTCGTCAGACTTGCGGGCCTCGTCGATCCAGCGAATCGCCTCACCGAAGAACACGTCGGTGCAGTAGCCGCGGGTCGACACAAACGTGCCATCGCTGCGAATCACGGGATTGAGGTATCGATTGCCAGGAGCGTCGCCGCAACTCCCGGGATAGCTCTGACCGATGCCGCCCCCGCCATGAATAAAGACGCGATCAAAGCCCCGCTTCCCCGGCTGATAGGCGTCTTCGTCGCCCAGATGCCATTTCCCAAAAATGCCCGTCGAGTAGCCCGCGGACGAGAGCAACTGTGGAAGCGTCACGGCGTCAAGCGTCAGCCGCTCTCGCTCATGGATGGTGTGGGTCACCCCTGAGCGAAACTCGTGGCGACCGGTCATCAGAGCCGCCCGCGTGGGAGAGCAGGTGGGGCTCACATGGAACTCAGTCAGCCGCACGCTCTCCTGCCACAGCTTATCGAGCGTGGGTGTGGCCAGGATTGGGTTTCCATGGGCCGCGACGTCGCCATACCCTTGGTCGTCGGTCATCACGTAGATGATGTTCGGTCGCCGCCCCAAGGCCGGACTCGACTCCGGGTTCCCTTTGAGCCGAGCCTGTGTCTCAAGCGCCGCTGCCGGGTCTGGATCGGTGGCGAGCGTGCGGCACTCATCGGCAATTCGCAGCCACACCGCCTCCAGTTCAGCCACCCGCTGCGGCATCGTGGCTGCGAGGTTCGTGGTTTCACAACGATCCGCGGCAAGATCGTAGAGTTCCCACGGCTCTCCTTTGGAAGCGACAAGCTTGTGATCCCCCACACGCACAGCACGGTGGTCGTCATGGCACCACCAGAGTTCCTCGTGGATGGCCGCCGTTTCATCCGCGAGCGACGCCACCAGGCTCCGCCCCTGCATGGGCGGCAGCCGCACACCACCATGCTCAGCAGGCTGCTCCACGCCTGTGACCTCGAGCACCGTCGGCGTGACATCGGCAAGATGCACCATCGCATGCCGGAGGTCCCCCTGGGCTTTGATGCCGGCGGGCCAGTGCACGATGAGCGGCGTGGCAATGCCACCTTCGTGCGTCCAGGTCTTATGGCGGCGGAAGGGCGTGTTGGCCGTGGTCGACCAACCCGGTCCCAGGCAGAGGAACGTCTTTCGCGAGCCCGGGGCAGCTGCGGGATCGTGCCCCTCGCCCCGAATCATCATCTCTGCCGAAGCCCCGTTGTCGCTGGCGAAGATCACGAGTGTGTTGTCGAGCGCGTTCATCTCTCGCAACTGCTCGAGCACCTGGCCGATTTGCTGATCCATCACGTCAACCATGGCCGCGTGAATGGCCATCTTGATGGCTTGAAAACTCTGCTGTTCGGTGGTGAGGCTCTCCCAAGGCACGGGTCGGTTCACCTCCCGTGGTCCGATCGTGGGGAGCACATCGTCAAAGGCGTAGGGTGGACCCAGTTCCCGCTCAACTGGTGAGAGTGGGCTCTTCACAAACCCGTGTGCGGCCAGCCACGAGAAGCGGTCCTGCCTCGCCTTTTCCCAACCTTCGCGGTAGACCTCTCGATAACGATCGATCACCTCCTGCGGGGCATGCAGCGGAAAGTGGGGAGCAGTAAAGGCGATGTAGTGAAAGAAGGGTGCCTCGGCATGATTGGCCGCATGATCCGTCAGGCAGCGGACTGCATGATCACCGATCGCGTCAGTGATGTAGAAGTTCTCGTCTCCCTCTATTGGCTCACCGTCCTCCCGCACCCCGCCGGCGTCAAAGAAGTTGCTCTGACCTGGCCCGAGGGCATCGAAGGAGCGATCAAAACCCTGCTCCCGCGGATCACCATCCACATGCCACTTCCCTGAGTGGTAGCAACGGTAGCCCGCAGTCTTGAGCATGTCTGCGAGCAAGGGGGACCAAGCCGGTCGACGCGCGCGACCGCCTCCCTTGATCGCTCCTTTCCCATCCAGATCCGGCAAGGAATCGCGCGCGACCGACTGCGCATAGAAGCCAGTCAACAGGGCCGCACGGCTTGGCCAACAGCGGGCAGTGTTGTAGGCCTGGGTGAATCGCAGCCCGCCTGCAGCCAACCGGTCGAGGTTGGGGGTGGCCACCTCACCGCCGTAGCAGCCGAGGTCGGAAAAGCCGAGGTCGTCCGCCAGGATTACCACCACATTGGGCCGCTGAGACTCGGCTGCCAGCAGTGGCTCCCCCAGCACCCCCATCGCCAACTTAAGCCACATCGCCGCCGTTGTGCGCGCACGCATCGTGCCCCCCTTCATTCGAGTCCTTCGTCCCGACAGCGCCCCACCCTGTTATGGCGCGGCTGCGGCCTCTGCGGCATTCCCATTGATCTGCATCATTTCGCTCTCCACCACGTCATCCGGCAGGTGATAGAAGCCAAATGCCAAAATCAAATACATCGTCAGCAGCAGCACGCCTTCCAACCAGTTCGAGCGACCATCCTCGATCAGTTCTCGAGCCACGAGGGCGGCCAGCACAATCGCTACCACCTCAAAACTGGTGAAGGCGAGGTTCATCGGCTGGCCGAGGGCCAACCCCGAAAGCACAAGCAAGGGGGCGATCAGGAGCACCATCTGAATGGTCGATCCGACCGTCACACCGAGCACGAGTTCAGAACGCCCCGCCCGCGCGAAGCGAATAGCGGTGAGCACTTCCCCGAGACCACCTACTCCACCGAGCAACACGATACCGCTGAACGTGTTGGAGAGCCCGAGTCGCTCGGCCGTCGGCTCAAGCGCCTCGGACAGAATATCGCTCACCAGGCCAAGCACGACCGCAGCAATCCCCAGCACGATCAAGCTTCGCCACATCGGTGTGGCAGGCTCCTCCTCCCCTCCCTCAGCAGCTGCTTCGGAGGACATTCCTTGATTGGAGTTCCCAAAGACCGTGACGAACACGTTCAAGACATACACCACCAGCAGCACCACCGCGATTTCCGTCGACAGATCGCGCGTACCTTCTGGCGTACCAATCCGAAACACGGCGGGGACCACAAAGCAGAACGCACACATCAGGAGCATCGAGCCGGATACTTGCAGATTCCGTTTGTCAAATCTCTGCGGCCCATACTTGATGCCGCCAATAGCGAGTGAAGCTCCGAGACCCACGAGAAGATTCACGAGGATCGATCCGGTCAGCGAGGCCTTGACCACCGCCGAGAGCCCATTGGCGAGGGCGACTGCACCGATGATGAACTCCGGCAGGTTGTTGAGCGAGGAGTTCAGCAGGCCACCGATCGTGGGGCCAAGCTTGGCGGCGATGCCTTCGGTCGACGAACCCATCAGGTCGACCAGCGGAATCACGGCTGCCAGAGCCATGCAGAAAACCAGCACGGGGTTCGCGTCCATCCACTGCAGCGCAAACGCCACCGGCACACAGATCAGCATCCATCTCATCTCGGCTCAGCTCCGGTGTTTGAGAAAAGCCGGTATGAATCCGGCCACTCGTCGTTTGACAAATCCCCGGTAGCCCAAGGTTTTCACTTGGTGGCGGGGTGCCGACAGGCACGCTATCGTCTCACCAACGCACATTGTGGCCGCGACCGGTTGAACATTCCACTCGTCGCAGCCTTCCGGCTTCCTCACGAAAGGATTTCACGATGCTGAAGGCCGCCTTTTCTCTGGTCGTGATGTTCCTGGCGGTAAGCATGCCAGCGGCGAACGCAGCTGCCGTGGTCCCCGCCGAGGGCTTCGCAGCGACGCCCTTTGGGAGTGAGATGCCTGCCCTCGATGGTTG
>JBMTLP010000324.1:0-4412 GCA_049433245.1 Pirellulales bacterium | reverse complement strand
ACTTCCACGGTGGCCGCTTCAAGCAACTGAGTCAGTTTGGTGGCGAGGTCATCCAAGAGATGCTTGCCTAACCCGACTGTTCGACCACCGCTCTCTCATCTGGGATTCAGCCAATCATGTCTCGAGGTGTCTTCCTGCTGACGGTGCTTGCTCCTCTACTCGTTGAAGCGGCGGAGCGCCCCAACATTCTCTTCATCATGGCGGACGACCATGCGGCGCATGCCATCTCGGCCTATGGCGGGAGGTTGGCAGGGGTGGCCCCCACGCCACATCTCGATCGACTTGCGGCAGAGGGAGCCCTGCTCGCCAACGTGTTTTGCACGAACTCGATCTGCTCTCCGTCGCGGGCGTGTGTCCTCACCGGGCAATACAACCACGTGAATGGGGCGTTTGATCTCAGCGGTCGTGTGCCACCTGGGCAGCAGATGCTCGCGCTTGAAATGAAGCGAGCTGGGTATCAGACGGCGATGATTGGCAAGTGGCACCTCAAGGATGAGCCCGCCGACTTCGAATACTACTGCGTGCTGCCTGGCCAGGGCGACTACAGCAGCCCGTCGTTTCGCGTGCGCGGCGATCAGCCCTGGGGGAAAAACACTGTTCACTACGAAGGTCAGCATGTGACCGACGTGATCACCGACATCTCGTTGAAATGGCTGAAAGAGGGGCGTGATCCCGAGCGGCCGTTTTTTCTGATGCACCACTACAAGGCGCCGCACGATTACTTCGAGAATGCGGAGCGGTACGAAACCTACCTTGCCGACGTCGAGATTCCGGAGCCGGAAACGCTGTGGGTGCGAGATGCCCAGTTTGGGTCTTTGGCCACCCGAGGGGATGCAGACGAACTCCTGCCGCACGTGGGCACATCGATCGGCAGCCGCAATCCGCGACGTTCGTATCTGCAGGACCTGCCTGCGCTCTATCCCAAAGAGTTTCCTGAGGGTTACAAGCCTGACGATTTCAGCGACGAGGAAAACACACGGCTGGCCTACAACGCCTATCTCAAAAAGTTCCTAAGGTGCGTGAAAGGTATCGATGACAATGTGGGGCGGTTGCTGGCGTATCTCGAGGAGGTGGGCGAACTCGACAACACGCTGATCGTCTACACGTCGGATCAAGGCTTCATGCTGGGGGAGCATGACTACCAAGACAAACGCTGGATGTACGATCCTTCGCTGCGGATGCCGTTCCTGATCCGCTACCCTGCCGCCATACCTGCCGGGCAGAGACTGGATGCGATGGTGGAAAACGTTGACTTTGCCCCCACCCTGCTCGACTTCGCGCGGGGCGAGTCACCTGCGACCGTGCAGGGAAGGTCATTTCGTTCGCTCCTTGAGACTGGCCGTGAGCCAGACGACTGGAAGCAGGAGGCCTACTACCGGTACTGGATGCACATGGCGCATCACGACAATCCCGCACACCTCGGGATCCGTACCAAAACACACAAGCTGATCTACTACTACGGCTGCAATCAGGATGGCGGCTACCAAACGCCTGCGGGTTGGGAACTCTACGACCTGATTCACGACCCAGACGAATCGCGAAACCTCTACGACGAGGCGGAGGCGGCACCGCTTGTGGCCGATCTGAAACGGCGGTTAGCCCTCACGCGTGCGCGAGTGGGAGACGATGGATCGCATTTTCCGGCGTGTGAAAAAGTGGTGCAGGAGTTTTGGGATTACGACGATGCTGACCGTGCTCGGGCAGCCGAGATTTCACACGCGTATCGAGCGAGGCGTCTGCAAGAACTCGCCGACGGAAAGCGGAACGTGCTCACCAACCAGGGGCATGTGTCTGACGGCAGTCCTTGACTTCAGGTCGATCCGCACCCGAGCCGATAGCAGGATGCATGCCAGCCGATGCCACCACGTTTCTGCCCGGGCCGACGCCCAACACGGTCTGCACGCCTTCCGGCGAGGTGCGGGAGGTGCCTGCGGGCTGGGTGTTGCTCTCGCCGGGAGACGCTGCGCTCACACGGCGGGTGAAGGCAGCCGGGCCGCACTGGCTCGTGCAGGAGAAAGTCGGTCGCAAGGTTTTTTCTCGCGGCGTCTGGGCATCCGAGGAGACGATCCACGCCATCCAGCAGGAGCTCGTCGCCGAGCGTTCCACGCCGGCGTATGCGCGTCGCCGTGAGTCGGACACCAAGCGACGGGAGGTCAAACAGGCCGCGTACGTGGAAGACTTCCACGCCGCGGTCGTGGCCTTCCTCAAATTTCATCCGCGGCATGCGGCCGTGGCTGAGCAGTTGGCGACGGCCGTGGCCGCTCACGCCACGCCGGTGGGGAGCGGCACGGTGGCCCGCACGCAGCGGATTCCAATCGAACGGCGAGCTGAGGCTGCCGTGATCGCTTGGATGCGGCATCAGACAACCGCGTATGACTCGATGAAGATTCCTCGCGTCCGCGGGAAGCGGCGCGAAGTGCGTCGCATGCTGGCTCAGCGTTCCAAGGAACTCCTCGGCTCGTACCGGCGCGGCGAATCGTCGTCAGCGGTGTGTCCACTCCTGCGGGGTTTGGCGAATCCCACGGCTGGCCACGGTGAAACGCGGAACACCCCCGACGGTGGTGACGCCTGACGCCGACCGCGAGCTGCTCCACGTCAGTTCCCAGCAAGTCAGGGATGCGGCGTGTGCTCCAAATGTCCCTCACACGCTGACGCAAATAATGGGCGTTTCGCCGCGGAAAACTGACGATTCCCGTCACTGCCAGGATTGGGGCGGCGGCCGTTTCTATGGTTTGCTGAGCCGTGGGCAGGAGGCCCAGGCGGCAGCGACGACCATCAACGGGGTTCGACGCCATGGACCGAGGCGTACGCGAGCAGGGATGCCGGAGAGTGCTTCACGCTTTTCGTGAGTCGCTCGCGCTGCACGCACCTCTCACGCTGCGCACGCTGGCCGGGTTACAAACGCTGATCGTGTTGATAGTGACCGGCTTGGCAGCATGTGCTGAAGAGGCTCGCTCGCCTGCTGTTCACAATGCTACGGATGAGCCCACTCACGCGACTCACGACGCCTCGACCGTCGTTTCGCCGGTGAGCCTGCCGTCGACGGCATCTGGCAGCAACGCACTTCGCGCAGGCAACGCACTTCGCACAAGCAACACACTTCGCACAGAGGCCATGCCGCCGCGACTCTACGCATCGGGTGGATTGGCGTCTTCCGTGTTTGCGGAGGGAACGGGGGCTGGGCTGCCGGGGCCGGTCAGTGGCTTTGGACTCGGCGCCAGTGCTGGGGGAGGAGCAGGGGCAGGAGCAGAGGGAGCGATTGGGATTGCCGTGGCGAGGCCTGCCGGCTCGCTGCGGATGGAAGTCGAAGCCCGGGGTCGGCAGGGCAGCTCGGCCCCGGGCAGTGTGGCGGGAGCAAGCCCCACACAGGGCTGGGCCACGATGGCCAACGTGTGGCGCGACGTGGAGTTCTCGAAAAGATTCGGCTGTTATGCGGGAGGCGGCGTTGGCGGCGGCGGCTTGCTGGCCGACGCTGCAGGGGCAACAGCTGAGTTCACCGACGCCACGCAGCAACGCAATGGCCTTGCTTGGGGGCTTTCCTGGCAGGCCGGCGGTGGCGTGACGTATGCAGTCAGTGAGCGGGTCACACTCGATCTGGGCGTGCGGTACCGCGGCCTTGAGCCCGTGGCGGGTGGTGATCGAGCCACCGGTAGCGAAGCGATCCTTGCTATTCGCATTTTCGAGCCCTTTCGAGACGTCTGGAAGTAACCCGACCTAGTTGCGACTGAAGACGTAACTTTCGATCTGGTGCAGAGCGATTTCGTACGACGCCGACCGGAATGCGTTGACGTCGCCGATCGAAACGAGGCCAACCACGTAACCCTCACTGTCGAGTACCGGGAGATGACGGATTCGGCGTGACCGCATGGTTTCAGCCACATCGTCGACCGCGTCATTGAGCGAGCAGTAGACGAGATCCCGCGTCATGACGTCGCGGAGGAGTGTGTCTTCAGGGTTTTGCCTCGCTGCCACCACACGCCGCAGCACGTCACGCTCGGTGAAGATGCCCACAGGATAGAGGGCATCCATTACCACCACCGCTCCGATGCCATGCGTGTTCATCACCCGGGTGGCCTCAAACACGGTGGCCGTCGGTGCCATTGAGATCACACCTTGCAGGCCTTCGTGTGGATGCTTGGCGGAGTAGAGGTCGCTGATCGTTGCCATGGCTGTTCTCCTGTGCGCGATGCAGGTACTCGATGCAGGTAACAGATGCAGGTGACCAAGCGATCCAGGTCCCTGTTCGCTTTCTCGTCTGCAAGACAAATGAAATTTTATGCACATAGCCCGGCAAGTCGCGGTTTGCCATGCATGTGCCCGGAGCGGGAGCATGTCCGGGGCGGTCACTTAGAAAGATTGAGCGCGCGGCGGTTGTGCTCGCGATGTGCGCCGTCAACGCGTGTGCTCACGAT
>JBMTLP010000323.1:0-4438 GCA_049433245.1 Pirellulales bacterium | reverse complement strand
TTCGACGCCCGCGACTGGCTCCTCTGCTGAGCCTCAGCCCCACCAGCGAGCAAAAGGCTCGCGGCGATCGCGACGCAGACATACGCCAGCATCCGTGCCAGGTGATGAAAACGCTGGAACCCGACCATCCATCCCCTCCCTTCAAGCCTCCCTATGGCCTCAAAGCACCGCCGTAAATCTGTTCCGCTCGTTGAAAGAGCACCCACGACGTGAGAATCGTCTTGTCGCCCGACATGGCCACGTGCCCCTTGTGGGTGTGCGTAAAGCCCGCCGGGGCGATCACCATCCGTCCAGCGACGGGAGCGATCTTCCGCTGCTGGAAGAAGAACTCCGTCTCGCCCCCCTCGTCAACCGAGTTGAGGTAGTACATGAACAGCAGGACGCGGTGGAGCGTTTCGCAGTTGGCCTCCCGAGGGTAGATCTCGGAATGCCAATGGTGATAGCCACCGACGCCCTGAGCGTAGCGCTGAGCGATCAGGTCGCCAGGCCGGTAGAGCTTTGTCATCAAAGCTGCGATGGTGGCGTCATCCAGATCCTCAGCACTTAGGAAGCGGTCCTTGCCCGTTGTCGGGTCGCGACGGCCACTCGTGAACGCCCCCACGAGGAGTTGTGGATACGTCTTGATGTACTGGAACATGAACGACGTCGCGCTCGACATCACCTGCCGATGGAGGTCTTCCCACCCCGGAGATTGAGAAAGGTTGATGTCGAGGCTGTCTTTCAGGGTGGCATTCACACCGCCACCGGTGACACCCGGTCGCTTCTGCTCTGACTGATCAAAGTGGGTCAGGATGGCATGGCAGAGATCCGCATCCAGGGCGTTCTCGTAGACCTCGATAAAGTCAGTGGGCATGGGCTCGCGTTCAACTCCGTCTTGGGAGAGCGGCAACAGCGTTTCCGTTGCTCCCCGCGGTAAGTCTAGCAACTGCTCCCCACGTCAGGTCGAGCAACCGTCACCTCCTTCACTCCGAGCCGATCAAAACTCGGTACAACCGAGGGCCTCGGAGGCACACCAGTTGTGCACCGTGCCGTGATCACCGCCACTCGTTCAAGGACAACCAGATGAACCGCTGCGACGCTTTCTCCTCCATTCGGCTCGCGGCCGCGATCTGGGCCCTCAGCGGATGTTTCTCGTTGCCGCTCTCCTCGACAGCCGCCGAGATGCTACCCCTCGTCGGTGATGGCATGGCAGATGACACCGGAGCCTTGCAAGCTCGCCTCGATGCAGGCGGTGCCGTGCAGATCCCCGCAGGCCGCTATCGCCTGACATCACCGCTCGTCGTCGCCCTCGACCACAGCGGGCCATTTTCTCTGAGTGGGCCCGGGGCCACGCTCGTGATGACCGGGCCTGGCCCAGCACTGCGGCTGCGAGGCACGCACTTCAAATCCGCCGATCCTGAAAACTTTGATCCACGGGTGTGGAAACAGGAGCGGATGCCCCTCATCGACGGGCTCGCGATCACCGCCGAACACCCGGAGGCTGACGGCATCGAAGCGGTCGGCACGATGCAACTCACGATCACGCGAACGCACATCCGCCAGTGCCGACACGCCATTCGACTCGTAGAAAACAACCGCAACGTGACGATCTCCGACTGCCACCTCTACGAGAACCAGGGATGTGGCATCTTCTACGACAACGTCAACCTCCATCAGTCAAACATCAACGGCTGCCACATCAGCTACAACGCCGGGGGCGGCATCGTCTGCCGGCAGGGCAATGTTCGCAACATCCATGTCGACGGCTGCGACATTGAGAGCAACATGTCGCCCGATACGCCCGCCACGGCCAATGTGCTGATCGACTGCACGGCCAGCAGTCACGGCACCGGCGAGGTCGCCATCACCGGCTGCACCATTCAGCACAACAATCCCTCGCCCGACTCGGCGAATATCCGGATCCTGGGAAAAAGTGATGCATCCGCTACCCAATCGCTCGTTCGCGAGGGGAACGTGACGATCACCGGCAATGTGCTGAGCGATGTGCAGGTCAACATCCACCTGCAAGACTGCCGCGGGGTGACGGTGACCGGCAACACCATCTGGCAGGGTTACCGACACAACCTGCTGTTGGTGGGATGCTCCAGTGTTGTGTTGGCCGCCAACAACCTCGACCGCAATCCCCGCTACGATTACGGCAACACCGCCGACGCCAACAACAGCGTTGTGATTCGCAACTGCGAAGACTGCACGATCTCTGGGCTGCATATTACTAACGTGTGGCGTGATCCAGCTGGCCTCATGCTCGAAAACTGCCGCAGGCTGCACCTCTCCGACAGCACCGTTCTCGACTGTGACGGTTGCGGTGTGTGGCTGAAGAATGTTTCCGACAGTTATGTACACGACCTCTTCATCCGCGATGACCGCGAAGATCGCAGGAGCGTGTCACTCCGTGTCAGCGGCGGCGATGGGCTGACACTGCGAAACAACGTCCTTCAAACCGAGCACACCGAATAGGCCCCTCATGTCTCCCACCCCTTCCACAACGGCTGTAATCATCGTTGACCATGGCTCCCGCCGTGACGCGAGTAACGACATGCTGCTCGCGGCCGTACAGAGTTTTCGCGGCTCGTCAGGCTACGCGATCGTCGAACCCGCCCACATGGAAATCGCCCAGCCAGATATCAGCACGGCCTACGATCGCTGTGTGTCCCAGGGTGCCACCCGCGTGATCGTGTTTCCCTACTTTCTCTCACCGGGAAAACACTGGCAGCACGACATCCCGTCACTCGTCGCGGACGCGGCCGCCCGTCATCCCCACACCGAATGGCTTGTCACCGCCCCGTTCGGGCTGCACCCGCAGATGCAACAGATCATCGCCGACCGCATCGACGCGTGCCTGCTCGCCGCCACGTCGCCCGGAAGCGTTACCTGCGATGTGTGCGGGGACGGGCAGATGTGTCGGCTCCGCCGGACCGAGGACTCGCCGGCTTGAACCGCACAACTGCCACAAAGCCACCTTCCTGCCCGTCGACGGGGCAGAATTCCTTTGCGCACAGGTCGTATTGCGAACTATGCTGAAGAGATGTCGGTTCTTCCGGTTATCCGCAACAGTTTTAGGTGCCCCTCCCATGCGCAGCCTCTTCCCCCTTGCGTCAACCTCTTTGCTCGTCGCCGCTTCCATGCTCACACCTCACACGCTGCTGCCGGCTCACGCCGACGAGGGAGAAGCGAAACCCGCCGCAATCGAAGTCGCGGGCGTGCTTGAGGCAGTCCGCTCGGTCGAGATCACCACGGATGCCGAGCATCTGGGCTCGCTAACCATCAAGAAACTGCTTGAGCACGGGGTCGAGGTGGAAAAGGGTCAAAACCTGATCTGGTTTGAAACCGAGGACGTCGACAAGAAGATCAAGGCTGCGGAGACCGCCCTCCGCCTGTCGCGAATGGCGCTCGAAGGAGCCGAGTTCTCCAACGAGCAGGCCGCCGCCAAGGAAGCGATTGATCGCGGGAAGGCCGAGCGCGCAATCGCGCAAGCCAAGCTAGCCTTTGACAACTACATGAGTGTGGACCGCGAGCGGCAAGTTGCCTCGGCTGAGTTCGACATCGTCAACGCGCACGCCTCCTTGGAGAATGCGACCGAAGAACTCGAGCAGCTCGAGCAGATGTACAAGGAAGACGATCTCACCGAAGAGTCGGAGGAGATTGTCCTCAAGCGCGCCAAACAGGCGGTGGACAGCGCTCGCTTTCGCCTGCAGGGCGTTGAGATCGCCAGCGAGCGAGCGATCACGCAAACGATCCCCAACGGGCAGGCTGATCAGGAAGACACCCTGGCCCTCGCCGAAATGGCGCACCAGAAGGCGCTCAGAGACCTGGCTGTTGGCCGCCAGCAGCGTGAAATCGAACTGCAAAAAACGCGCGACGCCTTCCATGAAGAAGAGAAGAAGCTCGCGGAGTTGAAGGAAGAACGCCGCCGCGTGGTGCTGACGGCCCCGATCGCCGGCATCGCCCTGCATGGCCAACTCACCCGTGGCCGCCTCGGAGACAAGCCAAGCACGCTTGCCGCGGGAACTGCGGTCCCTGCCACGCAGATCGTGATGACCATCGTTGACCCCAAGCGGCTGCAGGCGCGGGTTGATCTTGATGAGAAGCAGGCAGCCCAGCTCAAGGTTGGCGATACCTGCACCGTGACCATCAATGGTGCCCCTGGCGTCGAAGCGACGGGCACGATTCTGAGCCTCGGCCTCGTGCCCTACGCAAGTTCCAAGTACGACTGTGTCGTCAAACTTGATGGGTTTGGTCGTGCGGCCGACGTAACGCCGCTGATGACGTGCACGCTCAAGTTTGAAGGCGGCAGCGAAGTTGCTGCCGAATAGCATCACGCACGCCGGCGTCCCCTCGTCTTCACCTTCACCAGGATCGTTTCCAATGCGGCTCACGCCTCGTCTGCCACTGGCTTACGCGTTGCTGTTCGTGACGGTGGCGGTTCCCGCTTTCGGGG
>JBMTLP010000322.1:0-4440 GCA_049433245.1 Pirellulales bacterium | reverse complement strand
CACTCAGAAGTACCACTCGCCGCTCCCAGCGGAAGCATGTTCCCAGCCGAGAAGACAAGCGCGCTCGCTCCGCGCCGAGCTTCACGCCCAAGGCTTCCAGCAAGCGATCGACAGCCGCCTGCCCCGAGGACAAGCCATCGCCAGAGAACAAGAAAACCCCCGCGAGCCAGCGCGGCGCCACATCGGTCAGCAAGCAAACCGCCTCCGCCGGCCACACCACCCCGCAGCGGAACGACCAAACTGGACGCGGCCGCCGCCGCATTGGGTCATTGCTCGTGAGCACCACCGTGCATGCAATTGCCCTCGTGCTCCTGGCTGTCGTGTTTGTGACGCGAGAGGCGGAGCCAGAGCCGCTCATGCTCACTGCCAGCGTTTCTCCAGTTGAGCCACTCAACGACGTCACGGAGGTTCAGATCGAACCGATGGAACCTACCGAGCCGTTGCCCGAACTGGAGCCCGAGCCCCTCTTGCCCGACCTCGCCGACCTCGAACCACTGCCTCCGACCTTCGACGACCTGTCCTCCGCCACCGACCTGCCCTCCGTGGAAACCGTGAGCCTTGTGGACGTGGGGCTGGCAACCGGCCCCACAACAGCGGATCTGTCGATGCCACTCGAGGGCAGCGGCAGTGGGACCGGCGGGGGCAGAAGCGGCAGCGGTCATACCGCTGGCATGCCGGCCGGCGGCTCGCTGTTCTTCGGCACGCCCGGGGCTGGCAACACGATCTGCTTCATGTGCGACAACTCCCGCAGCTACGAACCGGGGGGTTTCGAGATGGTCGTCGAGGAACTGATGCGGTCGGTGGCCAGCCTCTCCGAAAAGCAGTCGTTCTTCGTGGTGTTTTTTAGCGACCAGGCGTATCCGATGTTCTACCCAAGCGTGACAGAAGAACTCGTGCCCGCCACGGAAGAAAACAAACGCCGCTTCAACATGTGGCTGACAAACGTGGAGAAGCGAACAGGAGGGCAGGGCCTCCGTGATGCGCTCGAGCTGGTCGAGTCTCTCCAGCCTGCGAGCATCTGCTTTCTCTCCGACGGCGACCATTCAGAGAGCCTCGTGGAGCGTCTCGTCGCCGCCGACCTTGGCCAAGCCGTCCTCAACACGTTTGGCATGCAGACGTATTCCACCTTGCGGACTACGGTGAGCCAGGAGCAACTCTGGAAGCAGCAGCGCTTCAACCAGAACCTCGCCCGCATCGCGGCTGCACACGGAGGTGTCTTCACGCCAGTGGCTGCGGTTCGCTGATCTCCTGCAATGGCTCGTGAGCCACACTCAGGCGGCCACACTCACTCGACGGTCATGGTGAGGCGTGGACTTCAGCAGGATGCAGCCCTGAAGAACTTCCGGTTGCCCTGGGGCACCCACGGCAGCGGTCGGGCAGGCGACGAGGCCATGCAATCGCTGCCACTCATGGTGCAGCGCGTGCGGCACGGAACACGCACTCACGTTGCCAGTGTGGCGGGTAAGCCCGTTCACCAAGGGGCTTTCAATCCCCAGGCCTTCCAACTGCATCCCGGTGAACCGCACGATCCCCGCACCCGCCTGGTGCGGCACCACAAACTGTAAGTCTTTGGCGGCGAAGCCCGTTTCCGCGAGGGCGTCTGCCACCGCGGCTGACATCGCCCGCGGCGCCGTCTCGGCAATCCCCATGCCATCGAGCGAGTAGACCAGACGTTCGGCCTCCTGCTCCTTGAGGCCACCAGGACGCGGCACAGGCACATCCTGCTGGATATGAAAATCAAAGAATGGCCGCTCGGCAGGCTGACGATCCGCCTGGGCGTGCACGATCTCAAAGTGAGCCGGATATCGACGGCTGGAGAGCGGGGTAATCAGCGTGGCGGAAGCCATGTCGCCAAACAGGCCCCCGGTCTTGCTGCAGCCGTAGTTGGTAATCCGGCTGATCCGGTTGGCCACCACCACCAGCATAAACTCATCGCGATCGAGCCTCACCCGCCTCGCAAGATGCCGCTGCACCACTCCGAGGGCACGGCTGTAGCCACAGCAAAACCAGTTCAGCCCACGGACTTGGCAGTCGCGGATGCTGAAGTGTTCGGCGAGCCGCTGCGCCACATCGCTCGGCCGTTCTCGAAGCGCGGATTCAACGCTGAGATACCGCCTCGCGATCGACTGTGGAATCAGCGACGGCGACACGAACACAAGCCCGCGGCAGTCAGCGAGATCGCAGCTGGTCTCGCGTTGCAGGCGGGTGACCGCCTCGATCCCCATCGTGAGTTCGTCTTCAAAGGAAACACGCCGTTCCTCGATGCCGGTGTGTTTGCCAAACTTGCGAGGCATGGCTTCGCCAAACCAATCGTTAGGCAGCTGGCACTCAGGCTGATGAATTGTGATGGCAGCGATTCCCAGCGGCTGGGAAGAAATGGTTGCCATGGCAAAGACCTCTAGGAAGACTAGGCACAACAGGAGGGCGGGATAATGGCAGGTAGCGACCGGCAGAGCCAGCCGAGATTCCGCGATCCTGCGACATACCCAATTCTTAGGGTAGTTCGAGCATCCGACGATTTCCTGGGGTGAAAAAACGTACGAATTCCAGCGCTTTTTGACCTCTTGTCCCGGCAGAGGTGGGCAGCTGTCGGTGCGACGGGGCTAAAATACGAGCGTCAGCCTGGCAGGAAGGTGTCGCCGATGACCGCAGTATCGACTCACGCACGTCCGGAAGCCTGGGGCTGGCACCTCCTGGGGCTGATCAACCCGCTGGTCGTGATCGGCGGCAACTTGCTGGGAGGCCCCTGGGTCGCAGCAGGCCTGATCTACATGCTCGGCCTCGGGCCTGTGCTCGACCTGGTTCTCGGCAAGGCGTCCCAGCCACGTCCGCCCCGGGAAGACGGTCGGCCCTTTGAAGCCTTGCTCTACGCGCACGCGTTCCTGCAGTTGGTGGCGGTCGGCACGCTGATGTTCTTTGCTGTCAGCAGTTCATCGCTCTGGCTGACTTCGCTCGCCGCCATCAGCACGGGCATCAACTCCGGGGCATCTGGCCTGATCGTGGCGCACGAACTTGGTCATCGTCGCAAGCATTCCATTCCCTGGTGGGTCGGCCAGCTGAACCTGCTCTCGGTGCTCTACCTCCACTTCACGACCGAGCACAACCGGACGCACCACAAGCATGTCGCCACCGACGCCGATCCAGCGACCGCTCGGTACGGCGAGACGGTGTGGTGGTTCGTGGCGCGGACCGTGCCGGGGCAGTTCCTCGATGCGTGGAAACTCCACGCCAGGCGCGGTCGCTCCCTCACCGCCAATCCAGTCGCCCGCGGCATGGCGTTGCAACTGCTGCTTCTCGGCAGCATCACGCTCGCGCTTGGTCCAGCCGCGCTTGCCGCCTTCGTGCTGCAAGCAGCGTTCGCCGTGTTCCTGCTGGAGTACATCAACTATCTGCGCCACTACGGCCTTCATAGAGAAGCCGGATCACGGCAAACCGCTGCGCACTCGTGGCAGTCAGAGCATCGCTGGTCTCGATGGACGCTGCTGGAACTGACGCGACATCCAGCCCATCATCTCGAAGCGAGCAAACCCTTCTGGAAACTCCAGCCGTACGAAGGTGCGCCTGAACTTCCAACCGGCTACTACGGCTGCTTCTGGGTCGCGCTGATTCCCCCCCTCTGGCAGCGGCTGATTCATCCGCGAATGCCGGCAGGCGTCAGGTGATCTGCAGGCGAGCGACGGCCTTCTGTTGCCGCGTGAGCAAGCGGACAGAACGCTTGATGTCTCGCATGCGAAGCACTTTCTGGTAGGTCGCCACCGCGCCGTCAGGCCGGAGTTGCGGGGCGAGTTGCCTGAGCACCATCCGAGCCATCATCTCGCCCGCCATCTCTCCTGCCGCAGGCTGATGTGGATCATCACCATGGCCAACGGGTTCGCCGAGCAGCAACTGCTCCAGCAACGCCGTCGCGCGTTGGATCTGTTCGTGGATCTCCTTGGTGCTGCTCTCTCTATCCCGCATCAGCCGCATCAACCTTCCGCGGGTGAGCCGATAATCTATGGTGAGCCGCTGCTCAACGAGGTTGCGGACCTCTTGAAACGACACCGTGTCGCTGGTGCTGTGGATGAGGTCCCATTCGCGACAGAGGTCCTGAAGCCTCGCTGCATTCTTGGCACGTGCCTCGATCGCCGAGGAGTCTTCGAGGCCGCCATACGCGCGAACCTGATGCGCGATCTCGTCAGCCCGCTCTTCACATCGCCGCATCTCGCTCGTGTAGTAGTGTCGCACCGCCTCGGCAGCCTGCGCGCCGCCAAAAGTGGCCCGCATGCGGTCGTTGACGAGGAACTCGGTAAGTTCATATTTGTTGGCAACAAACATCAACCGAAATCGCTCGGTGAGGCTGTCGCGCAGTCGCAGATACACGCTCGCGGTGGCAAAACCAATGAGCAGGCCGGGGCCCATCAGTAGCACGACAGCGAGGTTGGGAAGGCCCAGCGGATCGAC
>JBMTLP010000321.1:0-4447 GCA_049433245.1 Pirellulales bacterium | reverse complement strand
GTGCCGGCGTGATCCTCGATGCACGTGACATTCCTGCTCCCCAGGCGGAATACCCGATTCGCTTTACGGCCCTGCACGACATCGAACTGGGGTATCTGCTCCCGCAGTTGCTGCAGGAGACGCGAGGTCAGGTTGCGGCACTGGCGGCGGTTGGGGAAACCTCAGGCGAGGCGGGAGATGTCCTCAGAGAGGCCCACAGTACGTTGCGGTCGCATGCCGACGTGCTTGAGCAACTGCTGCAAAAGCGGGTGGCCGCTGCTGGTCAGGCTGCAAAGACCACCTCTGCCTCCTGATCGCCTCGCCTTGAACCAGCAGGACGGTCATGGAGTTCTTTGACAGCCACTGTCACCTCGACCCGATGCGGTATGGGGAGGACTTGCCAGGTGTGCTCGAACGCGCCCGTGCCGCAGGTGTGGCCTTCCTCCATGTGATCGGCACGCGGGCGGCAGACAGTGCTGCGGCAGCGGCTCTTGTTGAAAAAGAGGCGGGTGTCACCGCGGCAGCCGGGATCCATCCCAACGATGCCGACGATGCCACCGATGAAGAGTGGCACGAAATTGTGAGACTCGTCGAGTCAGGGCGTGTTCAGGCCGTCGGTGAGACGGGTCTCGACTGGTATCGCGACACCGCCAGCCCTGAACGACAGCGGGAGTTTTTTGATCGCCATATCCGCCTCGCGCAGCGGGTGGGGCTGCCACTGGTGATCCACACCCGCGAAAGCACGGACGATGTGTTGGCCATGCTTCGTGAGGCACGCGAGCGGGGACCGCTGACGGCAGTCCTGCACTCGTTTACGGGCACGGTCGAGCAGGCTGCTGCCGCCGTTCGGTTGGGGTGTTTTCTTGGTTTCGCAGGTATGGCTACGTTTCGGTCTGGCGGCGCGGTGAGGGATGTGGCGGTCACCGTGCCCCTCGACCGGTTGCTGATTGAGACCGATAGCCCCTTCCTGTCACCGGAGCCTCTGCGGGGGCGTCGCAACGAGCCAGCCCATGTGGTCCACACCGCGCGGTGCCTGGCACTCGCTCGAGGGGAATCGCTCGCCGACTTCGCTGCCGCTACCACAGCCAACGCCAAGCGGCTCTTTCATCGGCATTCGTAGCGGTTTACCTCAATCGGAGGCTCGCGGCTGCGGACAAGATGGCCTCACGCGGAGAAAAAATCTGCTACTTTAGTAGGCGGGTCTGCCGAAGGGGTGGGCCGCTCCATACACGCTGACGGATGATGTCGATGACGACTTTTCGCAAACTGAATGTCTCCAAAGTCCGAGACGTAGACGTCGTGATCTTTAAGGACAGCAAGATTCTCGATGAGGAGTTGCTCGACGAGCTCCGCACCGAACTCCTTGCCGTTGTGGGGCAGCGAACCGCTCCGGACATGTTGCTCGACTTCTCCAACGTTGAGTTCATGTCGAGTGCCATGCTTGGCCTGCTCGGCGTGGTGCACCGCAAGATGAAGAAGGCAGACGGTCGGCTGAAAATGTGCTCGATCCGCCCTGAGATCTTCACGGTCTTCAAACTGACCAATCTCGACAAACTCTTCAGCATCTACGGCGATGCGGGTGAGGCGATGAAGGCCTTTGAGTAGGCCCGATCGTTTCGTCACGGAGTGTCGGGAATTGGTCGTTCGGAAAGGGCCGACATGAACGCGGTAGACATCGTTGTGGCTGAAGACAGCCGTATCCAAGCGAGGATGCTTGAGAGGGTGCTGGTCGAGGCCGGCCACTCCGTCCGGCTCGCGGAGCATGGTGGCAAGGCGCTCGAACTCGTGCGAGAGCGGCGGCCTGATGTGATCATCTCCGACATTGAAATGCCGGAGATGGACGGCTATGCCTTTTGCAAGGCGGTGAAATCCGACCCCGAACTGCGGACGGTTCCACTGATCCTGCTGTCAACGCTGTCTGATCCCGTCGACATCATTCGTGGCCTCGATGCTGGTGCCGACAACTACGTCACGAAGCCCTACGACGCAGCCTATCTGCTGGCTCGCATGGGAGACTTGCTGGCGACACCGCTCGACGTCGACGCCGCTGGCGAGGCGACGCTCGATGTCACACTCGCGGGTCAAACGTTTCAGGTACGAGCTGGTCGACAGCAGGTGCTCAACCTGCTGGTTTCTACCTTCGAAAACGCCGTCACGAAGAACCGAGAGCTTGTGGTCGTCAACCGCGACCTCTCTCTGGCTCGTGACGAACTGCAAAAATCGAATCAGGAACTGACTGCGCTCAATGAACGGATATCGCGCATCAATGCGCACATGACACGGGACCTCGAGGCAGCGGCCCGCGTGCAGCAGTCGTTGCTGCCTGACCAAGAAGTGAAGGTGCCGCGGATCGATCTCGCCTGGCGTTATGTGCCATGCCAGAGTCTCGCGGGTGACTTCCTCAACGTCTTCCAGTTGGACGACGAACATCTTGGACTCTACGTCGTTGACGTGAGCGGGCATGGTGTGCCGTCGTCACTGATGGCGGTGACCGTGGGACGATTTCTATCCCCCAAGGTTTCAGACTCCTCGCTCCTCGTGCGGCATGATGGCAACGGCGGCATCAAGGTTTCGAGTCCAGCCGACGTGGCTTTCAAACTCAACGAACTCTTTCAGGCCGACGAGTTCTCCGGGCTGTACTTCACGATGCTCTATGGCGTCTTGCATGTTCCGACCGGTGGCTTGCGTTATGTATCCGCTGGACACACACCTTTGGCGCAGGTCAGCAAGGACGGCACGGCCACGCTCCATGAGTTCAGCGGTTTCCCCATCGGCTTTGTGCCGGAGGTTGAGTTTGATGAGGAGACGCTCACGCTTTCGGAAGGTGATCGCCTCTATCTCTACTCAGACGGAGTGCCCGAAGCCATGAACGCCGATCGCGAGCAGTTTGGCGATGAGTCGATGAAGCAGGTTCTTGCTCAAGGGCGAGGGGAGTCGCTCGACACCACGGTTGCGTCCCTGCTTGCTGCTGTTGAGGCTTGGTGCGTTCCCAATTGCCCGCTCGACGACGTGTCGATTCTCGGCCTGGAGTGGGGGGGGGCGTCGTAGTGTTCGCTACGAAACGTCCGGCCTAAGACGCTTTCTTTGGGATGTAATAACTGCAGCCCTTGCCGGTTTTTCGTTCGAACCCCACCTCCATACCGAGCATGGTCTCCGCGCCGCCGAGAAAGAGAGCTCCGTCGGGGCGGACGGTTCGCTGCATCTTCTCAAGCACGCTCATTCGTGTCGGTACGTCAAAATAGAGCAACACGTTCCGCAGAAGAACGAAGTCACAGGCTGGCATCGTTGTCCAAGGCTGCGTCAGGTTGAGTTGCCGAAACTCCACGAGCGACCGACAACTCTGCGTTACACTCCACCGCCCTTGCAGCGGACGGAAGTACTTGTTGCGGAGAGCCGGTGCAAGGCCCCGGCTTGTTTCAAGTTCGCTGTAGAGGCCCTCGCGGGCGCGCCCCAGCGCGATCTGCGACAGGTCTGTGGCGATGATCCGTACCCGCCACGAGGCGAGCATGCTGGCGAACTTTTCCTGGAGAAGGATCGCGAGGCTGTAGGGCTCTTGGCCTGTGGAGCAGGCTGCCGACCAGATCACGAGTTGTTTCATCACGCCACGACGAGTGAGCAGTTCCGAGATGAGGTGGGCGAGTGTTTCAAACGGAGCCTTGTCACGAAAAAAGGATGTCTCGTGCGTCATCATCGCACAGACCACCTCATCGATCAGGTGTTCATCCGGAGCCGTTCGCAGAGCGAGCACCAACGCATCAATGTCTGGCAGGCCCCGCTGTCGGGCGACCGGACGCAGCCTCGCTTCAACGAGATACTGCTTGGATTCGTCGAGCGCCACCCCCGAAACCCGTTTGAGGAATGCCCTCAGAAAGGCGAACTGCGGCGGGCTGATGTGCATCTCGGGGTCTCTGGGGCTCATGCTTTTGCTGCCACTGCAGCGGATTTTCCGCGATGAAGTCGCAGGCTGATCTCGGCGCCGAGTTGAGAGAGCGGGAGGATGGCTTCCGCAAGCCCCGCTCTCGCCACCTCACCGGGCATGCCCCACACCACGCTCGTGAACTCGTCCTGAACGACCACCGCTCCGCCACTGCTCACGATCGCTCGTGATCCAGCGAGGCCGTCGCGGCCCATGCCGGTCAGTACCACGCCGAGAGTGCCACTACCCCACACGGACGCCGCAGTACGAAACAGCACGTCGACTGCGGGGCGACAGGAGTTTTCCGGAGGCGCTTCTGTCAGCCGGATTCGGCCCCACTCGCCGTCTTTGACAACCTCCATGTGCTTCCCGCCGGGAGCGATGAGCACGTTTTGTTTGCCAAGGGCCTGCCCGTGCACGGCCTCGCGGACCTCGCATCCAATCAGTCGGGTCAGCCGATCCGCGAGTTGAGCGGTGAAGAAAGCCGGCATGTGCTGGACAATCAACACCGGAACGCCGGCTCGCGGGGCAAAGTGAGGCAAAATTTCAGCA
>JBMTLP010000320.1:0-4453 GCA_049433245.1 Pirellulales bacterium | reverse complement strand
CGCCGACTTCAACGCAGGATTCGCGTCAAACATCGAGTCAACGGGGCTCGGCCCCTTGCCCCGAACCCCCTTCTTTTTTCCACCACTGTCCGCTGTCGGGCCTGTGTCGGCCTTCTGCGACTTTGCTGCCTTTGCCATCCGACCGTTCACTCCTGCAGTTGCCAAAACCATGGCGACGCCTCCCAACGTTTCCCGGCACCATCGTCGGGGTGGCTGCGTCACCACCATAAATCGAGCGAGTTGCCGCGGAATCGTATACTGAACGCACGTATGGTATCGGTTTGTTCAGTAGCGTGCAATCAGAAAAAGAACGGATGTCCAGTTGCGCCGATTGGCATGGGATCGTCCCCCTGTTCACGGTGCCGGCTGCTTGACCTGCCAGCCCACGGGCTGGGTCCAGGCTTGCTGCTGCTGGCCCGGCCAGATCGGATCCTCGGGCTCTTGGTTCGAGGTGATCACCGCCCTGACGTAGAGTTCGTCTCCTGTCAGGGTGTAACTGGCGGAGAGTCCCTCGGCCTGGGCGAGTTGCTTGCCGACTTGTGGTGGCTCGCCGTCGACGCCCGCAAAGGAGCCAATGAATCGAGTGGTATATACCGCATCCCCGTTGGGCTCGATCTCCACGTCCAGCCGACCGGTGTTGGCGTCGAAGCGAACGTCGCGGAGGGTCACGCCGCTCGACGCGTAGAACTCGCCAGCTTGGAGCCCGAGGATCACTTTTTCAGGTGTGAGGTGCGTGGCTCGCACCATCACCCAGCCTCGGCCTGGCCGAGCCGACTGTTTGTCGCCGGGTGCCGAGTGGTAGTCGTGGGTGTCGTCGGTGGCCACGCCAAATAGCGGTGCCGCCTGGAGGTCTGCCAGACGGATCACGTTCGCGATGTCCCACAGCAACTCGATCGATGGCTTCTCGTCGTTGCCGAGTTGATTCACGGACGGATGGCCGTTGAAGACTTCAAAATGACGCTCCAGAGTGGCATGGGCGAGATCTTCGGGGGTGACCGCGTAGCCAAAGTTGGGATGGTTGAGGTGAGCGAGGATCGCTCTCCCCGACTTTTCCGCCTGCTCGCGGACCGCGCGGAGGTTGTTCTGAATTGCTTCGCTGACCGTCTGGCCCCCCACCGGCTGGATCGCCTCGGCCACATTGCTGGCGTTGATGTGCACCGGCTTGCCGTTGACCGTGTCGCTGATTTCTTCGGCAGGAATCATCAGGAATCGCCCCCGCTCTTCCACGAGCGCGCGAAACTCGTCAAAGGGCTTGAGACGCACTTCGGCCGTGTCCCCCTCTCCTCGTCGTTCCACCCAAGCTGGGCCGAATCGATCGAGGTAGGTGGCGATGACGTTCTCGCCTCCCCGCTCAAGGATGCGTTTCTCAGGCATCCAGCGGAGGCCCTGAGCCAACACGTTGTGGTCGGTGATCGCCAGGAAGTTGTAGCCGCGGGTGCGATACCACTCGGCCACCATTTCAGGAAAGTCGTTGCCGTCGCTCCAAAAGGTATGCGTGTGCAGATTGCCCTTCCACCAGGTTGGGGCGGCGTTGGCTGGCACACGTTCATCGCCGAAGGTCGCGGTGCTCAGCAGCAGGCCAAGAGAGGCCAGGCCTGCAAGCCATCGGGGCACCCGATGCCTGGTCGCGGAGGTCGGCGTCGACCGGCAAGGGTTCAAGAAGAGCGAATCGGTAGGCATAGAAAAGCTCCTGGGCAGCCGTCGACGAAACAATCGATTTGCACAGTCTAAAGGGTTGCTGGTGTCCCTGGGGCTGAGGAAGTCAGATGGGGCTTTTGGCGAGCCTATGGGCGGCAGTGGTGCGGGGCGTGCGGCTGCAGAGGAAGGCTTTGCAAGCATGGTGGTTTTCGGGGAACAATAGAAAGTCCCCTTTGTCCGGATTCCCGCCGCACGTCGTGCGTCAGAAAGATCGCGGAAAGCTCGATGACGACGATACTCGCGATCCTGCTGCTCGTGAGCGTCGCAGCATGTCTTTGGCTCGCCCGCACGCTCTCAACCCTCCGGCGGCAGTTCGGGCAACTTCGCCGGTCCTTCGAGACGCTCGTGGACAAAGCACCGGTGGGTGTTGTCCAGACCGACGCCGCGGGGACCAACGTTTTCTCCAACGATACGTGGAGTGAAATCAGTGGCCTGGCTGCGGATGAAACAGCGGCGGGCTGGCTGGAGATTGTTCATCCGGACGATCGTGCGAACGTGGTGGCTCGCTGGGAGCAAGCCCTCCGCGACAACAAGCCCTATCACAACGAACTTCGGCTCGTGCGCCGAGACGGTGTTGAGCGTAGCATTGTCACGTCCATCCACCCGATGCTCGATGACCAAGGACGGTCGGGAGGCTTCATCGGCGTGGTTCTCGATGTCACCGAACTTCGCGATATCCATCGCAAGGCGCGGAATCAGGATGCCCTCCTTCGGGATTTCATCGAGCACTCGTCTGCCGCGATCTGTCTCAAGGATGCTGAAGGCCGTCATCTCCTTGCCAACAAGCGCTACGAGGACCTCTGTCTCACCGAGCAAAACCTTCGCCCCGCCGACACCCTCTCCGACCGGTTGTCGGAAGATATCGCTCGTTCGCGTGAAGAGACCGATCAGCGTGTCTGGAAAACGGGCGAGACGTTGATCTTCGAGGAGCGTATTCCTTGTGGCGACAATGCCCGGACGTTCCTCTCGGTGAAGTTTCTCGTGCGTGACGACGAGGGAAACGCCTTCGCTGTTGGGCGAATCTCCACAGACATTTCCGAACTCGACGAGACTCGCCGCAAACTTGCTGCCCGCGAGCACGTCTTAAGGAGCTTGATTGATCTGCAGGAAAACGAACGGCAGCTGATCTGCCATGAGTTTCACGACGGCCTGATTCAGTATGTCGTGGGGGCCACGATGCTGCTCGAGCGGATGCGCGACGACGCGGGTGTGCCCGAGCCTCTCGTGGCCACGCTCGACAGTGTCATCAGCTGCCTGACCAAGGGGCTTGAGGATGCTCGCCGCGTGATCCGTGGCATTCGTCCGGCGAGTCTGGATGACCTCGGCCTGAAGGCAGCCATCGACGACCTCGTCGGCGAACTCGATCAGGACGGGATCGCGACGGAGGTCGTGATCGTAGGCAGCCTCGATCGGGTGGACGACGAACTCCACACCACCGTATACCGCGTGATCCAAGAGCTGTTCAACAACGCTGCTCGGCACAGCGGATCGTCGCGGGTGCTGCTTCGGATCGTTGTGGACTCCAGCGGTCTCGACGTGGTGGTGCAAGATTTTGGCTGTGGGTTTGATCCCGCTGGGCCTCGAGATGGGTTCGGGCTCACGGGCCTTCGCGAGCGGGTGCAGCTCGCCGGCGGCACTTTCCAACTGCACTCGTCGCTTGGCGAAGGCACACGGGTGTCGATTCACCTGCCGCTCTCACTGCCGTCGATGGCGACGGCGTAAGGCCTCTGGGCAGCGGGCGCCGCAGGCCGCTGTCGTGTGGCGTCGTGTGCTCAGCGCGTTGACATTGAGCTAGAACGTCAGCATCTGGCGATACTCAGCTACGCGGCGGTCGAGTTCGGCTCGATCGATGGCGGAGAGTCGGTCGAGGCTGAAGTCTTCTACCGTGAAGCTGGCGGTGATCGTGCCGTAGGCGAGGGCTTCCTTGAGCGCCTGCGGGTCGAAGCGACCCAGTGCGGCGAGGTGGCCCATCATCCCGCCTGCGAAACTGTCGCCGGCACCGGTGGGATCGAGGACGTGCGGTGTCGGGAAGGCGGGCATGACATACATCTCATGCTCACTGAAAAACATCGCCCCGTGCTCCCCCTTCTTGATCACCACGAACTTCGGGCCCATCGCCCGCACGGCGTGGCCTGCCCGCACGAGGTTCTCGTCTTCAGCGAGCAACTTGGCTTCGGAGTCGTTGAGCACCAAGCCGTCGATGCGCTTCAGCAGGGCTTCGAGTTCGTCGCGCTGGATGTTGATCCAGAGATCCATCGTATCGGCGACCGTGAGGGCTGCGTCGGGCACCTGATCGAGCACCGACAGTTGGGTCGTGGGCGAGGAGTTGCCCAGAAACACAAACTTGCTCTGCCGGTGCGATTCGGCGAGGGTCGGCTTGAATTCACCAAAGACATTGAGGTGCACCTCGAGCGTCTCACGGTCGTTCATGTTCGGCATGTAGCGGCCGCGCCAGCGGAAGGTCTTCCCGCCGGCAATCACCTCCAGACCACTCGTGTCGATCCCGCGGTTTTCCAGAAACGTGGTGTGCTTCGTCGGAAAGTCGTCCCCCACTGTGCCGATCATCTTCACGGGGGAAAAGAAGCTTGCCGCGTAGGAGAAGAACACGGCCGAGCCGCCCAGCACATCGTCGCGACGTGCGGTGGGAGTCTCAACGCTATCGATGGCAACGCTTCCGACGACGAGCAACGGCATGAGGGCACTCCTTGCAGAATCCAACCGGGAAAAGACGGAATGTACGGGGCGCGGCGGCCAG
>JBMTLP010000319.1:0-4453 GCA_049433245.1 Pirellulales bacterium | reverse complement strand
GAGATCGGTGATGATCAGTTCTAAGCCCAACTCGCGGGCCACATCGGCTTCGACGACGCTCGCGATGCCGCAGTCGACCGTGACCACGAGGCTCGCCCCCTTACCTTGGATCGTGCGGAGGGCCTCTGCGTTGAGGCCGTAGCCCTCGTCGAACCGATCCGGCACATACCAAAACACATCGGCATGAATGGCCTGGAGGCAACTGGCGAGGATCGCCGTCGCCGTCATGCCGTCGGCATCGTAGTCGCCGTAGATGCAGATGCGGCGGCCAGCCTTCGTGGCAGCCAAAATCCGGTCGGCAGCCTCTGCCACACCGGGCAGGAGTTCCGGATCGCGCAGGTCCGAGAGGCTGCCCGCCAGGAAGATGCGAGCCTCTGCCTCAGCCACTCCACGCGTTGCGAGGAGCCTCGCGAGCACCGGCGAGACCCCCACGGCACGCTCCAGTCGACTGACCGTCGCGGCGTCGTGCGGTTGAATTCGCCAGCATTTTGGCATCGTGCTCCCTCTTTCCGGTTGGATTTCGAGCCGTCATTAAAGCAGAAGAGGGACAACCGGCCGAGGCTCAGGTCCAGTGGCACCGCCAGGAGTAGGCTTTCGGCTGTTCTGTGCCGCTTTCGCGGAAGCACTCGCGGGCTTCAGCAGAGGCTCGTGGCGAGAAAGCCCGTCGGCTACAGTATGGGGCTTCCTCATGGAGCCTCCCGCTTTTGGAGTCGCGATACGCATGCTGACCGCTGAACCCCTCTTGCCGGTGCTGCCTTCTAAGCCCAAGCGGGATACGGTGCCCGCGGATCAGGTTCTCTGCGAACACTGCACCGCTAAGTGCTGTCGCTACTTCGCGCTGCCGATGGATGTGCCGGAGTCGCTCGAGGAGTTTGAGTTTCTGCGTTGGTTCTTGCTGCACGAGCACGCCACCGCCTTTGTCGAAGACGGCACCTGGTACGTCTGTGTGCACACGGTCTGCAAGCACCTGCAAGATGATCATCGCTGCGGAATCTATGAGACCAGGCCGAAGATTTGCCGCGACTACACCACCGACAACTGCGAGTATGAAGACGACTGGGTCTACGACCAGTACTTTGAGACCGCCGAACAGGTCGAGGAGTACATGGAGGCGATGCTCGGTCCTGGTGGCGAGAAGATTGGTGATGGGCGCAGGCGAAAGAATCGTCATCGTTCCATTCGCAGCGCCAAGCCAAACCCGCTGCAGGTGCTTTCGTAACGTTCTTTCACGCCTCGTCCTCCGTTCTTCAGCCACTCGCCATGATCACTCCACGGACGCTCAAAGGATTTCGCGACTACCTGCCGGCTCAGGCGCTTGCCCGCGAGTGGGTGCTGGAGACGGCTCGCACCGTGTACCGCTCCTACGGTTTCGCCCCGATCGACACGCCGGCACTTGAGTATCTCGAGATTCTTACAGGGAAGGGGAGCGACGAGACCGATAAGCAGCTCTACCGCTTCACGGACCATGGCGGTCGTGACGTGGGTATGCGGTTTGATCTGACCGTGCCCTTTGCACGCTTTGCGGCCCAGCACGTAGGCGTGTTGGGGCTGCCGTTTAAGCGGTACCACATGGCGACGGTGTGGCGTGGTGAAAACACGCAGCGAGGTCGGTACCGCGAGTTCATGCAGTGCGACTTCGATACGATCGGCACCACCAGCCCCGTTGCGGACCTGGAAACAGTGCTCGTCGTGCACGACCTGCTGGTGGCAATTGGCATCGAAGGCTTCACAATCCGACTCAACGATCGGCGATCACTGACCGGCATCCTTGAGCAGGCCGGACTTGCCGAGAAACAGACCGACGTGCTGCGAGCGCTCGACAAACTGGGGAAAGCATCGCCTGAGACTGTGGGCCAGGAGTTGGCGGGGCATGGCATCGCTGCCGAGACGGTCGAACGCCTGCTGTGGATGGCCTCTCTGACCGGTTCGCCGCATGAGGTCATCGACAAACTTCGGGAGTTGGTCTCTGGCTCTGAGGGCGGCGAGGCTGGCCTTCATGGTCTCTCGCTGATCATCGATGGCGTGGCTGGGGCGGGTGTGCCCGCCGGCCGAGTGGTGATCGACCCTTCGATCGCCCGTGGTCTCGACTACTACACTGGGCTCGTCCTTGAGACCTTCCTCGACGACCTGCCAAGCCTCGGGAGCATCTGTTCCGGCGGTCGCTACGACGATCTCGCCGGGCTCTACACCAAACAGCCCCTACCCGGTGTTGGGGCATCTCTCGGGCTTGATCGGCTTCTGGCCGGCCTCGAAGAACTTGGCAAACTGCGATCCGCGGAGACACCGGCCGATCTGTTTCTGGCCTACTTCGCGGAAGATCACCTCGGTGACTATCTGCAACTCGCTGCCGCGCTGCGATCAAGGGGGGTGGCTGTTGAGTTCTACCCGGAGCCAAAGCGGCTCGGCGTTCAACTCAAGTTGGCAGCCAAGCGTGGCCATCGTGCAGCCTTGATCATTGGATCGGAAGAGTTTGCCGCTGGCAAAGCCCAACTCAAACTCATGGCGTCCGGCGACAGCCGCGACATTGACTGGGCTGGCGACGCAACCCTCCTCGCCGAGGGTGTGCGGGCGGCGCTCGCTGCGACAGCAGGTTAGCTGTCGGAGATCAGGCGGGTTTCGATGGCAGCGATCTCCTTCGCAATCGCTTCGCAGCTTTCGGGCCGATTTTCTTTTTCGCGGGCAATCATTCGCATCACGAGCTGGGCCACATCCTCGGGCACGTCAGGCGCGCACTGCGTGAGAGGTTTGGGATCGCCTCGCGAGATCGCGGTCAGCATCGTCAGAATGGAGGTTCCTTCAAACGGAAACTGCCCTGCGAGCATCTCGTAGAGGATCACGCCAAGGCCAAAGATGTCGGCCTTAGAGTCGACTTCTTTCGCGTTCAGCACCCGTTCAGGGGCCATGTAGGCCGGGGTGCCGACGATTGCGCCGTCGACGGTGAGCCGAACGTCATCAGTCCCCTGAGTACTGGCGAGTCCAAAATCAATAATTTTGACGCGTTTGCCGGGACCCTCAAGAAAAATATTCTCGGGTTTGATGTCGCGGTGAATCAGCCCTTTGGCGTGGGCTGCGTGCAGGCCCGCAGCAGTCTCACGTGCGACCCGCAAGGCCTCTCGTAACGGAAGCCGGCCAACTTCAAGCCGAGCGCTTGCCAGCGAACCACCGGAAAGCCGCTGCATCACAAAGTATGGCAGGCCGTGTGCGAGGCCCGGCATGGGATGCTCTCCCACCTGGTAGATCGTCACGACGTTTTCGTGCTCAACCTGCGCAGCGACGCGACTCTCGCGGAGAAATCGCTGGCGAGCGGAGGGGTCATCAGCTTTGCACGGGAGCATCGTCTTGATCGCCACGTCTCGATCGAGCGAGTCATCATGCCCCAGATACACCCGCCCCATCCCCCCACGGCCAAGCAGTCTGATCACTCGATGCCCGCCAATCATCGTCGGCACTGGGTCATCGAAGACGCGACCAGTGACCACCAGTTCGTCGGCACTCATGGAGAGCGAGCCGTCTGCCGACGACTCAAGTTGCATGGTTTCTGCATGCGAGACGTTTGAGTCGTGGGTTTCCTGGTGGAGGATCCGAGCCACAAACGTGCAGAAAGGTGATCCATCTCGCATGCAGCCATCTTCAGTGAGTTCGATCGGCTCGTCGTAGTGCGCTGCCACTCCACGAATGATCCCGCTAGCGAGTCGGCAGAGTTGACGTGAGGAGGTGTAAATCACCTGGAGTTCGTCGTCTGCAACACGGAACGTTTGGATGACGGGGGGCGTGGCGTCTGGCGTGGTTGCCCGCACCATCGTGTGAATGACAGATTCGGTGTGTTCGATGAGGTCGAGCGTTCGCCAGGATGGGTCCACATGGTGCCCGGCCACCTTGATGAGGTGTGGTGCAAGGAAGATGCCAAACTCCTCCAGCAACCCTGGTAGCGTCTCCCCGCTGGCCTCGGCAACTCGCGACAGCAACGAGACCGCCTGTTCGTCGGGATAACTCTTTGACGGGAGGTAGTTGGTAGAGGTCAGGCTGGCCATGGACGGCATCGCAGACGTCATCCGCCCTTGCTTGGACAGCAGGTCGGCGAACTTCTGGATGTAGAAGAAGATGAGTCCGTGCACGGCGAAAGCCTGCCGATGGGCCGCAAGTTGCCTTTGTGGAACCGTTCGACGCCTCTGTTTACCCAAGCCAAACGTACTGCGCCGAAGACCCCCTCAGAGAATGGCATCGTACCAGTCCGAGGAAAGCCGAGAAAGCAGAACGGTCTTTGGGAAAGCCACCTGGCTCTATCTGAGGTCTGCCGGCGCCAGGTGCGATTGAGACGTGTCGGTGACAGTGTCCGACGACGGCGAGGTCGCGGCACCGCCACAAATCCGTGTGCGGTAGAGCACCAGTCCGTGGGCGGCGTGATACAGACCGCCGCACTCCACGGGCACATCGGCGGTCTGCTCGAGGAGCG
>JBMTLP010000318.1:0-4485 GCA_049433245.1 Pirellulales bacterium | reverse complement strand
GGTTTCCGCATCCCTCACCAGCTGCTCAAGCGGCTCGGCTTCCAGTTCCGCCTGCAATGCCGGATTGAGGGGGGCGTCGTCCATCGGGGCGGGCCGGCTACCCTCGGGGAACGGATGCTCCTCGAGCAGTTCCTCGGGCGAATAGAACTTCTTTCGCGATCGCGTTTCATTGCGGATGCGGGCCACCTCGGCTTGGTCAACGGCCGACGCGTCGTTGCCCCAACTATTACGGACGTAGGTCAGCACAGCGGCAATCTCTTCATCGGTGTAGAACATGCCGACAGCGGTCATCGGAGGCACCCCCCCCGCGGGCTCAAACTGCTTGCCCGCTACTTGGATCGGTCCCCACAGCCCGTGCAGGGTGAGTTTGATCAAGCGATCTGGATCCTCGGTCACCCATTCACTGTTGACGAGTGGTGGATACATCCCGGGGATGCCCATGCCGTGCTCGCGGTGGCAGGTGTTGCAGGAGCCTTCCTCGTAAAACACCCGCTGGCCAAGTTCGTAGGTGTTGACGAAGCCCTTTTTCTCAAACTTGGGGGATGACGTGCGTACATCCTTGGGCTTGGCCGCCCCAGGCAGACGGCTCGTCAGCAGCGATTCGAGATCGACGCTGAGTCGGTCGCTGTCGAAACTTGCGGTGTCGAGCAAGTTCTTGGCATCCGCCGCAAGCGTGAGCATGGCCGCGTTGAGGGCGTTGCGAATCCACTTGTCGGTAGGGTTCGCGGCCACAACCAGCGCGATCTCGGCACCTGCTCGCCCGCCGAGCCACGTGGCTGCGGAGAGCGCCTCCAGTCGCACGCGTGGGTGGTCGTCCCCGGCCGCTTGCAGCAGCATCGGCAGTGGGTCCTCAAGCAGGTGCAGGCAGTGACGGATCACCCGCACCGCCGCTGATCGCACCCGATGGTCGCGGGCGGTCAGGCACCGCTCAAGCAGCGTGGCCGAGGGCTGCTGCTGTCCCCAGGTGGCCCAGAGGGCTTCCAGTTGGAGGTGGTCGTCGCTTTGGTTGGCAGCGGCAAACGCCTCAGCCGCCGCGAGCACTTCGCCACTGTTGCGTCCCCGCAACTCGCGTTGCGAACGCTTGCGGGCGTTCATCTCGGGGAGTTTTAGGTTGGCAAACAGGGTTTCGAGAGAGGCCCCTTCCACGGCCGGCGGGTCGACCAGCGGCCGTGACGGATAGGTGATCCGGTAGATGCGGCCGTACTCGCTGTTGCGGAGTGGGTCGCGGGCCGAATGCTGCATGTGCCCAATCAGCGTGTTGTGCCAGTCGACGAAATAGAGGCTGCCGTCGGGTCCGATCTCGAGATCGCAGGGGCGGAAGTTGCCGTCGTTCGACTCGATCAGGTTCTGGCGAAAGTGGCCTTTGATCTCAGCGCCGTCTTCCACAACTTCGAAGTCTTTGATGCCAAGGAAGCCGATCGTGTTGGCGTAGATGTAGTCGCCCTGCACCTCGTCGGGGAAATGTCGTGACCAGATGAACTCGGCGCCGGAGGTCGGTCGAATGTGGTGCTCGTAGTTGAACTTCGAGACCTTCGCCATCTCTGCGGCGTGCGGAATCTTGAGGGAGTAGCCGAGCATCCAGATCTGCTCGCCGCCCGACGCGTCGTTCACAAACGTCTGGCCGTACGCATCGTGCGCCACGCCCCAGGGGTTGTTGACGTCGAGCTGCATCACGCGCTCAACCTTCCAGGAGTGTGGGTCAAACCGCCACACACCACCGTCGGTCATCCGCTCTGGGCCCCACGGGGTTTCCACCTGCGAGTGCAGGAAGCGGCCTTCGCACATGTAGATGCCCCCGCCGTGGTCGACATCGAAGGCAGAGATCGCATGGTGCGTGTCGTGGGGATCGAAGCCGTCGAGCAGATACTCGGTGACATCAGCCCGGTCGTCGCCGTCGGTGTCTTTGAGGAGCATCAGGAAGGGCTCCTGCGAGAGATAGACGCCCTCTGGGGCGAGCTCAAAACCAATCGGCATGTGCAGCCCATCGGCGAAGACGGTTTCCTTGTCGGCGCGACCATCGCCATCGGTGTCTTCGTAGAGCAGGATCATATCGTTCGGTTTGGCGTCGCCCGGCTTGTAGTGCGGGTAACTCGGCAGCGTCGACACCCACAGCCGCCCACGATTGTCAAACCGCATCTGACAGGGGTTGCCGAGGTTGGGGAACTGCTGCTCGGAGGCAAACAGCGAGGCCTTGTAGCCGTCCGGCAGCGTGAAGCTGTTGAGGGCTTCCTGTTCTTCGATGATGTAGCTCAGCGTGCCGTTCTTTTCGCTGACCGCGTAGTTGGTCTCGACGGGAGAGAGGTCCCGCGTCTTGGAGTCGTCTACCTGGATCGACGTGGCCTTTCCCTGGGCGATGGCCCAGATGTTGCGGTCGCGGAGGACCGTCATCTGGCGGATCTTCTCGATCTCCTCCGGGTAGTTGACGTTGCCAAACGGGGCCCAGCGGCGACCGTAGGCATGCACGCCGTTGAGCATGCGGAAGTCGTTTCGCCAGAACCACGCCTTGTCGGCGATGGCCGCGTGCAGCAGAGAATTATCAGCGACCTCGCCTGGGGCGGTGCCAAAGAGTTGCCCAAAGAGTTCTGGGGCGAGGCGACGGTAGCCCTCCTGCGAGAGGTGGACGCCATTGATCGTGAGCGGCTCGGTGGCCTCGGCGAACCACGCCTTGGTTGGCGTGAAGAGATCGACAAAAGCAACACCGCTTGCGCGTGCCACCTCCTCCATGGCCGCCGCGTAGGCCCCCAAGATCTCGTTGCGCACGCGGGCGTTGGGAAGAGCAAACTCAGGATGGGCTTCGGTGGCAATCGGTGACGCCAGCACCAGTCGCGGTGCCTCGGTGCCGCCGAGCTGATAACTCCGCGAGCGGGTGTGGTTCACGAACGCGGTGAGTTCGTTTTTGAAGTTGGCAATGCCATCCAGGCCCGCGAACGATTCGTTGAAGCCGAAGAAGGCCACGATCGTCGTCCCCCCCACGATCGTTAGCCACTCGTCTGGTTTCGGGTAGTGGCCGATGCCGAAGTGTCCTTTGATCTCCGGGTGAAAAGCGGCTGCGCCAGGAAACGCCCAGGGATCGTCGTTGCCTGCCTCGGGGCGATAGCCGGGGGTGTGGCCAGGGAAGCCCATGTTGCGGAAGGTGATGTGTTTCCCGGCAAAGTGCTGCTGAAGCAGCGTCTCAAAATAGTTGTGGTGCTCCATCCTTTCCGCGAGGCCATTCCCCACGAACACGAGCGTTTCCCCGGCTCGGATGTCGAGGGGGAGCGAGGTGGCGGGAGCATCGCCAGAAAGTTCCACCGGTTGGTGAAAGATGGGGCGTTGCTGATCGATCTGCTGCTGTTCGGTGGGCGTGACGGTGGAAAGCACCTCGATCGCGTTTCCGTTGTCGCTCGAATCTGCCGCAAGGGCATCGACGGCGGTCAGCAGGGGCACCAGCCCCATGACCAATAGCAACCACGCTCGAGCACGTGCACCGAAAACGTTCCCACGCATCGCTTCTCCCCTCGCAACCGACAGGCCCGATCCAATGTCAGGAGGGTACGTTACGCCGCAGCCGACGGCAATGAACCCACGTGTCCACCCGCGACGCGGAATGTAGAATCTCGGCGAGATCACAAGGATGGACCTCGTGGGGATGGAGAAGCACCAATGATTCACCACCGGTGGCTGTGCGCCGCTGTTCCCGTTGTTGTCGTTGCCGTGTTGGCTGGCAGCTTTGGGCTGAGCCGAGCTGCGGAGCCAGCCGCGTCGGCCTCACTGCCGCGGGTGGACTTCGCCCGAGAGGTGCTGCCGATCCTGGCAGCCAACTGCTTTGCCTGCCATGGACCGGATGCAGCAGAGCGCGTCGCCGATCTGCGGCTCGACACCCAGGCGGGGGCCACCGCCCACGCGATCGTGCCAGGCGATGCGGAGCAGAGCGAGCTGATCTCGCGGGTCACGAGCACCGAAGACGAACTCCGCATGCCTCCGCCGGAAACAGACCGGCAACTCACTGCTGCCGAGGTAGAGGTGCTCCGTCGCTGGATCAACGAGGGGGCCGACTGGGCCGAGCACTGGGCGTTTGTGCCGCCGACGAAGCCGGATGAGCCGGCATGCGACATGGACACCTGGCCGCGTTCAGCGATCGACCGCTTCGTGCTGGCTGACCTTGAAGCCGCAGGCCTAAAGCCAAGTGTGGCGGCGAGTCGCGAGGAGTGGGTAAGGCGAGTGTCGTTTGACTTGTTTGGGCTGCCTCCAACACCGGAGGACTTGCAGGCTTTTGCCGCCGACACGTCCGTCGATGCCTTTGAGAAACAGGTCGACCGCCTGCTCGCCTCTCCGCATTACGGCGAACGCATGGCTTCCGACTGGCTTGATATCGCGCGGTTCGCCGACACCAACGGGTACCAGAACGACTTCAACCGCAGCATGTGGCCGTGGCGCGACTGGGTGATTCATGCCTTCAACGCCAACATGCCTGCCGATCAGTTTCTCATCGAGCAGATGGCGGGG
>JBMTLP010000317.1:0-4499 GCA_049433245.1 Pirellulales bacterium | reverse complement strand
CTCTTCCTCCTGCTGGCCGTGTGCACCGCTCCAGCAGCGCTCGCCGGCCCACCCGGTGGCACACCGGTCGCCGGCCTCCCGGGCGATGCAGCGACCGCGCCGATCACGCAGTTTCGCGTGGCTCCCACTCGGATCGTCTGGCAGAGCGACGAAGGAGTGGCGAATGCGGTTTCGCTGCTCGCACCCAAGCCCGGGCAGGTCGTGCTCTCCGATCCACTGCCCCCCTGCACACTCACCGCCAGCGAGGGGGGCGCGGCCGGCATCCTGATCGACTTCGGTCGCGAACTGCAGGGGCATGTGGAACTGTTCACGCCGATGACTCCTTCTCAAACGCCGGTGCCGGTGCGGGTGCGGTTTGGAGAGTCGGCGAGCGAGGCGATGGCAGATCTGGGCGGTGAGCAGAACGCGCAGAACGACCATGCCATCCGTGATCAGGTGGTCAAACTGCCTTGGCTCGGTACGAAGTCGATCGGCCCGAGCGGGTTTCGTTTCGTGCGAATCGACGCGATCGATCCCGAGCATCCGGTGCAACTCGCACAGGTGCGGGCGGTGCTGGGGATTCGCGATGTGCCACGCGTGGGCTCGTTTCGCTCAAGCGACGAGCGGCTCAACCGCATCTGGGAAGTCGGCGCCGACACCGTGCACCTTTGCATGCAGGACTACCTCTGGGATGGCATCAAGCGCGACCGGTTGGTGTGGATCGGTGACATGCACCCGGAGGTCTCCACGATCCATGCTGTCTTTGGTTTCAACGATGTCGTGCCGCGGTCGCTCGATCTCACTCGCGACGTGACGCCGGTTGAGCAGTGGATGAATGGCATCTCCAGCTATTCGATGTGGTGGGTGCTGATCCATGAGGACATCTGGATGCATCATGGCGACCGCAGCTATCTCGCTGCCCAGCAGCCCTACCTCGGTGAGCTCCTCCAACGGCTCGCGGCGCTCGTCGGCCCCGATGGCAAGGAGCGAATCGATGGCATGCGGTTTCTCGACTGGCCAAGCTCACCGAACCAAGCAGGGGTAACGGCCGGCCTGCAAGGGCTGCTGGTGATGACGCTCGAGAGTGGCAGCCGGCTGATGCACGAACTCGGCGACGAGCGTGTGGCAACGCTGTGCCGTGAAGCCGCCGCGCGGGCCAAGGGGGTGGTTCCCGACGACAACGGGTCGAAATCGGGGGCAAGCTTGCAGGTGCTCGCCGGGATGCGGGATGCGGAAGCGACAGCTCGCGAGGTGCTGCTCCCGGGGGGCGCGAGTGGCGTCTCTACCTTCTATGGGCTCTATGTACTCGAAGCCCTCGCACGGGCCGGCGAGACCGAGGCCGCGCTCGAGCTGATTCGCACCTACTGGGGCGGCATGCTCGACATGGGAGCCACCACCTTCTGGGAAGACTTCAATCTTGCCTGGACGGAAAATGCCTCGCCCATCAACGAGCTCGTGCCGAAGGGGAAGGCCGACATCCATGGCGACTTTGGTGACTACTGCTACGAGGGCTTTCGCCACAGCCTTTGCCACGGCTGGGCAAGTGGGCCAACCTCGTGGATGAGCCGGCATGTGCTGGGGATCACGCCCATGGAACCTGGCTTTGCAAGGGTCCGCATCGCACCGGCGCTTGGCAACCTGGAGTGGGCCGAGGGCGACTACCCCACACCACACGGCCCAATCCATGTGCGCCATGAGCGACAGCCCGACGGCTCGATCGCCTCGCAGGTCGAGGCTCCGGATGCGATCACCGTGGAGCTCGTAGGCGCAGTGCCACTGGCCCGTGCGGCAGCAGTCGGCCCCGCCGAGGGCCTTGCCGTGGAGCGCCTGCGATGCGAGTGGCTCGACAACCCTGCCGGCGTGATGAGTCCCGCCCCAAGGCTCTCGTGGATCGTGACGTCGCAGGAACGGAACCAGAAACAGACGGCGTACCGCGTGCTTGTGGCGAGCGACCCGGACCTCTTGGAACCGGGACGAGCCGATCTCTGGGACTCGGGGCTCGTGCCGTCGGATGCAACCGACAGCGTGGTCTATCAAGGCACCCCCCTCACGTCTGGCCAACAGGTCTTCTGGCGGGCGCAAGCGAGCGATCGAGACGGACTCGCGAGCGACTGGAGCGACGTCGCGGCCTGGACGATGGGGCTGCTCACGGCGGGTGACTGGGGTGGCGAGTGGATCATGGCGGCGGGAGAGCCGGCCCTGCACACCGATCCCGCGACGCTCCACCTCCCCCCGGCTCGACACTTCCGTAAGACCTTTGAAACCACAAAGGCGATCCGCCGCGCCGTGCTGCATGGCACAGCGCTTGGCATCGTCGACTTCTCACTCGACGGCAAACGGGTCAGCGACAACCTCTTTGAACCGGGCTGGAGTGACTACCACCATCGCGTGCCCTCGCGGACGCATGACGTGACACCCCTGCTGCAAGGCCCGGGCCCGCACTGCCTCGGAGCGGTTCTGGCTGATGGCTGGTACGCAGGCTACGTGGGCTACGGCATCTTGGTGGGCTATGGCCCGCATCGCACCGGGCGTGCGATCTACGGCGCGGTGCCGGCGCTCCGGTGTGTGCTCGACATCGAGTACGACGACGGCTCGCGCGACCGCATCGAGAGCGACACGTCCTGGCGGGCCACCCGTGAGGGACCGATCCGCGAAGCCGATTTCTTGATGGGAGAGCGACACGACGCGCGGGCCGAGATGCCCGGCTGGGATACGGTCGCGTTTGAGGCGGACGCCACCTGGCAGCCGGCCATCGCTGCCTCCACAACTGGCCGCATCACGGCGCCCTTCTTTGAGTCGGGTGTTTCCCGCGAGGCCGAGCTGGGGTTTATGGAGCCGGCCGTGATCGACGGCTACGCGGCCGAGCCAATCCGCGTGACAGAGGTGCTACCGGCCGTGAGCGTCCGCGAGCAGGCCCCGGGCGTGTTCATCTTCGACCTCGGCCAGAATATCGCCGGCCTCGCTCGGCTCAGCGTGGAAGCCCCCGCCGGGACCGCGATCCAGTTGCGGTTTGCCGAGATGCTCCACCCCGATGGCCGACTGATGACGGAGAACCTCCGCCGGGCCCGCGCCGTCGACACCTTTATCTGCAAGGGAGACGGCCTCGAGACCTGGAGCCCCCGCTTCACCTACCACGGCTTTCAGTATGTGGAAGTGACTGGCTTGCCCGCAGGCAGCACGCCTTCACTGGAGATGATCAGTGGGCTCGTGCTGCACAACGCCACGCCGCTCGTCGGTCGCTTTGCCTGCAGCGACGACCTGCTGTCGCGGTTCTGGAAAAACACGCAGTGGACTCAGCGGGCGAACTTCATTGAGGTGCCAACCGACTGTCCGCAGCGGGACGAGCGGCTCGGCTGGATGGGCGACGCACAGATCTATGCCCGCACCGCGAGCTTCAATGCCGATGTTGCCGCCTTCTTCACCAAGTGGGTCGAGGATGTCCGCGAAGCGCAAGTGCCCAGCGGCCCCCAGGCAGGCGCCTACCCCGACTACGCGCCCTATCCCTTCGCGCACGGCAAACCAGGAGCGGTCTTCGGCACGGCCTGGACCGACGCCGGTGTGATCTGCCCTTGGACGATGTGGCAGGTGTATGGCGACACACGGATCGTCGCCGAACACTGGGAATCGATCGCAGCTTTTCTCGATTGGAGGCTCCGCCGTGATCCCGAACTGGTCGGCGTGGAAACCGGCAACACCTGGGGCGACTGGCTCAACGTCAACGAAACCACGCCGATCCCCTACGTCGACCTCTGCTTCCATGCCCAGTCTGCCCGCATGGCCGCCGACATGGCTGAGGCACTCGGCAAGAGCGAGGCAGCCGCCATCTACCGTGACCGCGCGGTTGCAATCCGCGACTCGTTTCGGAAGCAGTATCTCCGCGACGATGGCACGGTGAACATCGACACGCAGACGGCGTGTGTGCTTGCGCTGGAAAACGGCCTGGTTGCAGATGACGCGTGTGGTCCCATCGTGGCACAGCTCGTGCAGCGGATCGAGGCCAACGGCATCCGCATGGCGACCGGCTTTCTCGGTACCAAGTCGATCCTGCTGGCGCTCTCCGCGCATGGTCATCACAACCTCGCCTGCCGCTTGTTTCAAAGCCGCGACTTCCCCAGCTGGGGCTATGAGGTCGAGCAGGGAGCCAACACCGTCTGGGAACGGTGGGACTCCTTCACCAAGGAGCACGGCTTCGAAGGCTATACCGGCAGCAACAATGCGGCCATGAACAGCTTCAGCCACTACGCTTTCGGCGCCGTGATGGAGTGGGGCTACCGCACGCTCGCCGGGATCGACCTCGCAGAGCCGGGCTACCGCCGTATCCGCATCCGCCCGCTGATTCCCTCCGCCGAAAGTAATCCCGACCGCGAGCCGATCCACTGGGTGCGGGCCGACTACGCGAGCCCCCGCGGCCTGATCGCCAGCCACTGGCGTCGCGATGGAAACGAACTCGTGATGGAGATCACGATTCCCGCCAACACAACCGCCGAAGTCCACGTGCCAGCCGCCAGCCTCAACGATGT
>JBMTLP010000316.1:0-4514 GCA_049433245.1 Pirellulales bacterium | reverse complement strand
CGAGGAGGTCCGCGAGCGGTGTGTCAACGTTCAATGGTGCGGAAGCACCCTGCATCACCACCGGACCTGTGCCGATGTAGTCCGTCCGTCCAACGGACTCAGGGCCGACCGTGAGCAACTGCCGCCAGACGACCAGTGCAGCGAGCATGCCGCCGCTCCCGGGAGGCACTGGACTCTCATCAAGCGGCTCTCGCGGATCGAGACGGCTCGTGCCGGTAGGCAGATCAATGGTGGCAAGCACATCCGAAATCTCGATGCGAAACGCCCTGCCGTCCTGCAGACTTCCTGCGATTTCCCACACCCCCTCGATCACTTCGCCGCCTCGTGCTGCCCTGATCGCCGCGGCCACCCGATCTCGCTCCATTCGGCTGAAGGCGTAGTTGGCAAACCCCACCTTCGCCTCGTAAAGCGACCGAACTGCCTCCGGCAGTTTCGGCACAATCGGAGCCTCGGCAGCCGGAGGTGCCTCGCCAGGGCCCCCTTCGCGTGGCGGCGGACCACTCTGCCGGCGACCTGCTGCGATCTCGGTGAGTTCTGCAGCGGCGTGCACCGGGGCTAGCCTCACAGAGATCTCTTCCACGCGCCCGTCTCGCCGATACACCAGCGGCACTCTCCAGCCAGCCGGAAAGATTCCTAGCACGTTCTTGAACGCGTTGACGGTCCGAACCGTACGACCGGCAAGCGACACGATTTCGTCGTCATACCTGAGGCCACGGCGAAAGGCATCGGAAGACTCCAAGATGTCGGAGACATACACCTTGCCATCGGCACCAGTCGCCACCGTGGCACCGAGCGTGGCGTGATCCACAAGCAGTCCACCACGCAGCGTTCCCATGAAGTTACGCAACTGGTTGGATGAGATCGCATATCCCACCCCCACATTCACCCGACCTCGCTTCTCAAACGAGGCCCGTCCGTTCACTCCGATCAGGTCTCCCTCGGCGTTGAACAGCGGCCCCCCGGAGTTGCCGGGATTAATCGCCGCATCCACCTGCAAACAGTCGGTGTATTCCAGGATGGTGCCTGCCGGAAACTGGTAGCGATGGGTACCGGACACAATGCCCAAGCTGAGCGAGGGCTGCAGATTGCTGGCCAACAGAAACGGATTGCCCACGGTGTAGCACGCATCCCCCACGCGGACTTTGTCGCTGTCGGCGAGTTGCACAAACGGAAAGTCGTCGCGCCCCACGAGCTTCACGAGGGCCACATCTCCGGTGGGATCAAGACCCACCAGGATCGCGTCGTAGACCTTGCCATCGTTGAGCCCACACCGCATTGCCAGGCCGGCTGGCTGAACGACGTGGAAGTTGGTCAGGGCGAAGCCGTCGGGAGTCACGAGCACCCCCGAACCGCCCCCCTGATCACCAGCAAAGATCGCCACGGTGGCTGCCGAGATCCGCTCGGCCACCTCGATGCGGTGTTGTTCTGCGGCGAGCACCTCGGCCGGCACCTCGTACGCGTGACTGCGTATCGCGGAGGTCACCGCCACCAGGCACCACGCAGCTACCAATCTCAATCGGCCCCAACTGGGCTGGCATGCGGAGCGACTCACCGTTTCGTTCCTCACTTCTCAAGCCTTGGATCGATCAGGCGAATGCGGCCGAGTCCAGCAAGCCGGCCAGAAACCCCGTTAGGAAAATCGATGTGCACTTCCAGCGACCGACCGCCCGACACATCGACGTCGATCGCATCCCCTGCCCCGCCATCCGACGCGACGCCACGGCGGAGGCGTTCGTTTCCATCCACCACGACCACCAGGTCCGCACCGCCGCCCGCCAACCGTTCGCCGACCACGGTCATCCGCAGTTGCCGCACACCAGCAGGCAGTTTCCATCGCAACACGGTGCGCGGCATCGCCAGGATCATGGGCCCCTCCAGCCCATTGGGTAGCACTTCGCCCGCGGAAAGCATCCTTGGCTCAAACGCAGCGGCCAAAGCTTCGACCTGCCCAAGCCCTCCAAACGCGGGCTCCACCGTAGACTCGTCTGGGACGAGCGTCGTCAGCGAGATCGTGCGTCCAGCGGCAAGGTCGATCCGACGAACGGCAGCGACGGGAACGCGCAAGCCTGCCGACCAGGCCGTCATCATTTCCAGGCTGTTTGTGTCTGCGACGAACCGTACGTCACGAGTCAACACCCGACCCGCTGCAAGCTCAACCACGGGACCTTGCAACGACACGTCGCTCTCCGCCCTTAACCAGACCAACCCCGCGACGCGATCACGCTTGACCGGGATGCGGTCTTCGTCGAGCGCCACGGTGACATGCTCTTCATCGATCGAGAGGATGGCGCAGGGCACGCACTGAAACACCGGCTCTGGATCAGCTGACTTCTGAATCACAATCAGGTCGCTGTCGACGTCGGCAGGCACAGCAGCGTGCCATGCCGGTGCAGACGCCCCCACCGTCTCCGCACCCGACAGGTTCCAAGCGATTTTCGCGACAGCCCCCTGGGGGAGCACGAGCCGCGCACCCTCCTGATCCAACGCCAGGTCGCGCCCTTCGAGCGTCAAACCGTTGCCGGCCAGCAGACTGCCGTCTGTCATCCAAATGCGAGCCTCGAACTCTGGCACGGCGGGCTTTTCCACAGGGCCCAATCCCCGCACGTCATCGGCAGCGAAGGTGACCACACCTTCGGGCGTGGCCACGACGATGTTCCTGGCATCGAGGGCGTTCAACGCACCGACAACCTGGGTGCCATCTGCGCGATCAAAACGCCACTCGCTGTCCAGCGCGGCAGGTTCGTCTGCCGACGCGCGCGCTGCCAGCGCACAGCATGCCAGCACGCAGGCAGCCCACAGGCTCAGCCTCCACGACGCCCACCGACGGGCCGCCAGAGGTTGCATCGACGATGGCAGAAGCATCACGGAGACTCGTCTCCGGAGGCGAGTCGTTTGAAGTAGTGTTCGATCACCTCGCGGTAGTGCGGAGGAAACTCACGAGCGATCTGCTGGAGCGCCTCTTCACGCTCATGCGGAGGCAGATCACCCCATTCGCCCCCATCCTCAAGATCCTTGCGGGCCACTTCGCCGGGCCCCTTGCCTCCCGCGATCTGGCTGTCTTCCATCGGCCGACTGCCGCCGCTGCCCCCCGCGCCGCTGCCCGCACCACCAGACTCATTCTGCTGTTGTTGCTGTTCCTCGATTTTGGCGATCAGTTTGTCGAGCGACTCGATCACTCCCTCCTGCACGGACTGCGTGCGAGGCCCCGCCTGGCCAAGATCGAGCCGCCGCGTGATATCCCGCATCCGCCGGGCGATGTGGTCGAGCGATTCGTCTTCAAGAGCCTGCAGATCTGATCGCATCAGCCTGGCCAACCGCTCATACCGCACCGGGATCACAGAAGCCTGCTCAAGCAAGCGATCGAGGGTGGCCAGCCCCGCTTCCGGATCCAGCAGCCAGTGTTCGCAGGCTGCCCGATGGAAAAGGAGCGACGCAGGATCGCAGGCCGTCTCCACGGGGAGGTCCTTGAGCAGCCCCCGCCCTTCGTCGAAGAACCCATGCCGCACGAGTTGCCTGCCGTGGAAGAGCGACATCACGGCATGCAACTGTGGGTCTTCAGCAGAGGCCTGCTCCTTGAGCCACGCCATGTCTGCTGTCTCGGGACGATCTGAGGCTGCGACGAGGCTGGCCGCTTGGGGGGCGAGTAACGCCATCGTTGCTGCAAATCGATCAAGACGGTCGGTCGTCGGGTCATCGAAGGGCTCAACTGCTGGCCAAAGGCTCCGCGCCCGCTCCAACCTCGCTGGATCTGGCCGCGCATCCGCACGCGACTCAATCCAACTGCGAGCGGCGCCCCGCACGTTCTCCCATGAGGGCATCTCCCATGTCGCCCGTCGAATGAGTTCGGAGTCGGTGGAACCGCCGACAGCAGCCGGCGCATCTGCGAGGGCCGGGATGGCTGCTGCCGCCATCAGGAGGCCGAACAGGGCTCGCTCCATCAACCTGTGACTGCCCCCAAACCTGAACCCGGGTAGCGAAGGACGGCTTTGTTGCAGCGTGGTCATCGTGGCAAGCCTCCTCCTTCCAAAACGGCCCAGCAGTGATCCATCACCACCGGCCACCGAACATCTGCATGATACCGGCGATGCCAGAGCCCGGCGAATCGCACCGCCGGCTACTCCGTTCGCCCAGAAACAATGTCGTGAGCGGCTCGCTCAATTTTTCGCTGCCGCTGCGAAAGCCGGTCGAGGGCGTCGAGCAGTTCGGGCTGTTCAGCGCGTTCGACGCCGTCCGCCAGCAGATCCGCGTAGCGTTTGGTTCGCGAGTTGATGCGGAGTTGCAGCGTGCGGAGCATCTTCAGCTCCGACAGCTTGTCGACCAACGGCTGCTCGCCAGGATCGGCAGGCCTCCCCCCCCCCTGCCCTTGCTGCTGTTCCCGCTGCTCCTGCTCTCGCTGCACCTTTTCCACCGCATCGAGGATTTCCTCCAGGCTCACCACGAGATCGCGAACGAGCCCCTGGGTACTTGAGCCGGTGTCATTGCGCTCGAGCCGGCGACTTGCCTGGGTCGCGTCG
>JBMTLP010000315.1:0-4494 GCA_049433245.1 Pirellulales bacterium | reverse complement strand
GCGACGAGCAGCTTCGTGGTTCCACCGAGGCTGGCCAGTCCGTCACCGACGAGAATCTCCGCATGCCCCTGGTTGCCCGAGACGAGGTTCGGTGTGACGCCGTCGGTATTGCCGCCGATCGTCACGGTCAACGATGAGTTTGCCCCCTTGGAGAGATGAATCTCGGTGCCTCCGGCATCGATCTGAAGCCTCGATCCCGCGCCGGCTGCGAGCGTGAAATGGATCGCCCGCGGAGTCGCATCATCCGGCCTGAAGGCCAGCACGGAACTCATCTCACCGCCAACCGAGCCCGTGCCGAATGGGGTTCCCGGAGTTTGGGCCGTGCCGCCGGCGAAACTGCTGGCGAGGGTGCCGCCGTAGAGCGAGTTTGCGCCGGTCAGGAGATTGTCGTTGGTCAGCAGGAGCGTACCCAGGCCTGCCTTGGTGATGCCGCCTGCGCCCGTGAGCCTAGCCAGCACGTCGAGTGAGCCGGCGTTGGTATTGAGAACCTGGGTGCTCGCGATCTGCCAGTCGTCGATTTCATAGCCTGGATCAGTGGGCAGGGCGGTACGAGCGACGGTCCAGCCCATCCCTGTCTCCAGGATGCCCTTCATCGTCGACAAATCTCCGAGCGTCGTGCCGCTCTGGATCTGGGCGTCTTGCGTCAGTCCGCTCACGCTTTGTCCTCCGTTGACCACCGTCCAGTCTGCCGGCAGAGACGACGTGCCCACCACCTGTGGGTTGGACGATGGCACATTCGCCGCGCTGGAAACGAATGTCGACGGATACGGGTTGAACACCGTCAGGCTACCCGTGACGCCATCGGCCGCGGCCACGTTCACGAAATGCCCACCGCTGCGCACGTAGGTGTTGGGCGTCCCTGACGGTTGTGCCGAGTACCAACCCACCTGGAGCGTCGAGAACGCGATCTGAGTGGGAGGTGGTGAGACCTGCTCGTTTGGCGATAACTGCTGACCGAACCAGGTCGCGTCCGGGCCTACAGTGAGCGGAACGTTGCCCCCGATCAGAGAGAGTGTGAAGCGGTCGCTGGAAATGCCCTTGGCGGCGAAATACGTCTCAACTGCGGTTTTGATCCCAAGGTGTCCGGTGCCGCCAAGAGCGCTCGTTTCGGCCAGCCCCCCGATGACCAGGGCCAGGTTACCCGCGGCAGCCTCATCGGCCACGTTCCCCGGCGTGTAGGTCGGCGGTGCGAGCTGCGTGTAGCCGTTGTGGCCCAGGTAGTAGAGGCCCATGGCCGTCGCCACCGGCCCGCAATAGTTCTCTCCCTCACCGGGCAGCACGCCGCCGTAGGGGCCGAACTGCTTTTGGATGAACGACGGCGTCGTCGTGACGGGGTCGGACCAACCTTGCCCCGCCGCCCGATCGACCGGCAAGAACGCCGTCGCCGAGATCAGGACGGCGAGCAGCACGCCCCGGACCGTTCTGCGGCGCAACCGAGGCGGTTCACAGGCCTGATGCCGTAAGGCCGCACGGCACCCGTGCAGCTGATCGGTCTCGGAAGATGTGAGGTTGGCAAGAGCCAGGGGTGCAGAAGTCGTTGTCACGAGCACGTCCTTGTGGGTTTCGTGGGAAGACGAAACGGGCGTGCAATCTCCGTGCCAGAACGAAGAAAATATTTTTCCAATAAAAGCCGCTACATGCCTGCGGGACGTCTCACAGCCCTTCCGCCAGCGATTTCACCGTTGCAGCAGGCCGCCCTCATCATCTTGGTGAGAACCGATGCTTCTCGGTGAGCACCGATTCGCCCTCAGCTGGTTCGGGCCTGGTGAATGCGCCGGATGGAGGCCCCCTTGCCCAACAGCGTGCAAGTGGCATGGAGGCACCGACGTCTTGATGCAGGTACCCGAGCCCCCAACAGACGCCCGTCGTTGGCTGCGGCTCGAGAGCTCCCGTGACGAAGACGAAGTCGTCAACTGCACGCCCGCAACGTGGCCTCGGTGAGTGGCTGCGTGCAGTCGAGCCGGTTTTCGACTGGTGGCAGCGGATACTTCAGCCCGCTGGCGCAGTTAAACAGCACGCACGTCTCGTCTGCGTTGATCCGGCCTGCCGTGAGCTCCTGCCGCCAGGCAGCATAGGTCGCACCGCCCTCCGGGCAGAGCAGCAGGCCTTCCTGCCGGGAAACCTCATCCACAGCCTGCATGATCGCAGCGTCACTGACCGCCGTGGCAAAGCCCCCACTCTCGCGGACCGCATCGAGCATCAGGAAATCGCCCACCGCCACCGGCACGCGAATCCCCGCAGCCACTGTGTGGGCATTCGGCCAGAGTTCGGCATGACGTGTTCCCTGTTCAAACGCCTTGACGATCGGGGCACAGCCTTCGGCCTGCACGGCCACCATCCGTGGCAGCTTGTCACCAAGCCAGCCCATCGCCTGCAACTCGTGAAAGGCCTTCCACATGCCGATCAGTCCGGTCCCGCCTCCGGTTGGGTAGAGAATCACATCGGGCACCTGCCAGCCGAGCTGATCGGCCAGTTCCAGCCCCATCGTCTTCTTGCCCTCAATGCGGTAGGGCTCCTTGAGCGTGGAGAGATCAAACCAGCCGAAAGGCTCCTTCCCCTGCGCGACGAGCCGTCCGCAGTCGTTGATCAGTCCGTTGACTCGCCAGACCCTGGCTCCCTGCGCCGCGATCTCGCGGATGTTGATCTCGGGCGTGTCGTCAGGGCAGAACACAAATGCCTCGATCCCCGCTCGACTGGCATACGCGGCCAGCGCTGCACCGGCATTGCCATTGGTGGGCATCGCGATGCGGCTGATGCCCAGTTCGCGGGCCATCGACACAGCCATGCACAGCCCGCGTGCCTTGAACGACCCTTTGGGCAGCCGGCTCTCGTCCTTGACGATCAGCTGCCCACGGCCCACCTCCAGCTTTGGTAGCCGCACCAGCGGTGTCTCGCATTCGCCGAGGCTGACGATGCTCGCAGCCTGGCGAACCGGCAACAGTTCGCGATACCGCCACATCCCAGCCGGTCGCCGAGCGAGGTCTTCCTTCGTGATCGCCTTCGACAGAGCCTCCAGGTCATACCGCACCAGCAACGGCCGCCCCGCTCGCGAAAGCCCGTGAACCTGATCGGCCGGATACGTATCCCCCTCCAGCCCACACACAAGATGCGTCACAAACGTGTCACGCTCAGCAAGCAGATTGTCGTCAGTCATCAGGTCACTCAGTGCAGTCGTCGTTGAATGTCAGTGGTTGCGAAACGGGCCACGGATCGGAGCATCGTGCATCTCCTGCTGCCAGGTAGAAAGCTGCCGCTGAACATGCTCCAGCTGCTCTGGCATCGACCCCGCGAGATCATGCTGCTCGCCCACATCGTCGGCAAGATTGAACAGCCGGGTGGTGTCGCCCTGTTGCACGAGTTTCCAGTCACCCACGCGTGCGGCCAGGTCGTCGCGGCACTTCCAAAACATGGTCGTTCGTGGCGAGGGCTGGGTATCACAGAGCACTGGCCACCAGTCGTGCCCATCGAGTACGAGCTCGTCCGGCACTGGCACGTCTGCCGCCGCGAGCAGGCTGGGAAACACCTCAAGCGACGTCAAAAACGCATCGCTCACCTCTCCGGCTGGCACCCGCCCGTGCGGCCAACGGACCAGGCAGGGCACGCGGATGCCCCCCTCCCACACCTGTCCCTTCCGGCCGCGAAGCGGCGTGTTGTCGGCCCCACCCGACCCTCCGTTATCGGAGAAGAAGATCACGACGGTGTTGTCGAGTTCGTCTTGTTCCTCAAGCAGGTCGAGCAGTTTGCCGATCGCCGCATCCATGCAGGTCACCGCGGCCCGGTAGTCACGCTGCCTTGCCTCTGGCGTGGTCACCAGCGTGGGTCCGCCGTAGCGATAGGTTTCCACTTTCCGCAGTTCTTCCGTCACCGGCGGATACATCGCCTGAAACGCTTCGGGAGCCTGCACACTCGAGCGGATGCTCGGCTCCAGGGCCGAGGAGCCGTGCGGGGCGTTGAACGGCAGGTAGAGGAAGAATGGTCGCGTGGGGTCGTCTGCCCCTTCGCCAACAAACCGCAACGCCTCCTGTTCAAACAGAAACGTGCAGTAGGTGCCCTTGTCTTCCTCGGTCGGCTCGCTGTTGCGGTACATGCTCGGCACGCCATACCGCTCATGCGTGTAGTAGTCGATGCCGGTGTTGACGAAGCCGTAGAACTGATCGAAGCCACGCGACGTTGGCAGAAATCGCGTCTGCGAGCCGCCGTCCCACTTCCCAAACACGGCGGTCCGATAGCCAGCCTGCTTGAGCAGCTGTGAGATCATCACCTCCCGCGTGTCCATGCCGATGATTCGCTCAAAGGTCACCTCATACTCGGCAGCGGGATACTTCTTGCCGTAGTCGGGGGCCTCGTTGCGAATCATGTCGTAGAGACCGTTTCGCTGCGGATAGCGTCCGGTGAGCAGTGCACCCCGCGAGGGCGTGCAGGCGGGCCAGGCCACGTAGAAGTTCGTCAGCCGCGTTCCTTCGCGGGCCAGCCGATCGAGCGCCGGTGTGATGA
>JBMTLP010000314.1:0-4540 GCA_049433245.1 Pirellulales bacterium | reverse complement strand
GGCCAGTTTGGTCAGCGAGCAGGCTCTCGTCGACTCCTCCCCGGCCCACTGGGGCTGGCGGCCACTCCCGTTCTCGCCATCTTTGCAGGCGGGATGGTGGGCATGACGCTCGGTGGCACGGCAGGTGTCGGGACCGGTGTCGTGGCCCTGATCCTCCTCGGTGGCTTGCGGGCCTGGGAATCCCGTTCGGCGTCAGCGGGGTGACCAGCATGCCTGAGCCTGTGATCTCGATGCGGGGCATCACCAAACGGTTTCCGGGCGTGGTCGCGCTGGATAACGTCAGTTTGGAAGTCACGGCTGGAGAACTCCACGCGATCTGCGGAGAGAATGGCGCAGGCAAGAGCACCCTGATGAAGATTCTCTCGGGTGTGTATCAGCCTGATGAGGGCGTGATGTCAATTGCCGGCGAGGCCGCTCGCTTCGCCAGCACACGCGAGGCGGAACAGGCCGGGATCGCCATCATCCATCAGGAGTTGGCCCTCGTCGACGATCTCCCGGTGCTCGCGAACGTGTTTCTTGGCCGAGAACGACGCAACCGTTTGGGGCTCCTCGACGACCGCTCCATGGCCCGCGAAACCGCGCGGCTACTGGAAACGCTCGAATGCGGCGTTTCACCGAAAGTCCGCACAGGAAGTTTGCGGGTCGGTGATCAGCAGCTGATCGAGATAGCCAAAGCGCTCTCGCTCGATGCCCGGATCTTGGTCATGGATGAGCCCACGAGTGCCCTCACGGAGAGTGAGTCGGCCAGGCTCGAGCGCGTGATCGCATCCCTGCTCGCGCGTGGGACCACGATCCTCTACATCTCCCACAAGATGGACGAGGTGTTTCGCCTCGCCGACCGCATCACCGTCCTCCGCGATGGCCAAACGGTGCGAACCCTTGAGAAGCGTGAGACCAGCCCACGCGAAGTGACCGCCCTGATGGTGGGACGTGACATTCATGATGCGGCGGCACTTGCAGCAAGGGCTCCGTCTGAGCCGATCCTGGAGGTCAAGAACCTGCACCTTCCTTGGCCAGGCCACGTTCGCGGCTACCGTTTGGATGAGGTGTCGCTCAAATTGCATCGCGGTGAGGTGCTGGGGGTAGCCGGCTTGATGGGTGCTGGCCGCACGGAACTGCTGGAAACCATCTTTGGGGCATCCGATCCAACCTGGCGTGGCCAGATCCACCTGCAGGGCAGACCGGTCCGCTTCAGCCATCCTGCGGAAGCCTGTGCGGCTGGCATCGCGATGGTCACGGAAGACCGCAAACGCCTCGGGCTGTTTCCCGATTTTGATGTCGCCGCCAACGTAAGCCTTTCCGCGTTGGAGAGAGCAAAGCGAGCTGGGCTCGTGAGCCGGAAGGCTGAGGAGCAGCTCGTCGCGGAGCCTATTCGGGCCACCGGCGTGAAGACCCCTGGCCCACACGCCGCGATCACAGGCCTCTCCGGCGGCAACCAGCAAAAATGCATCATCGCTCGCTGGCTCCTTACCAAACCCCAGATCCTGCTCCTCGACGACCCCACTCGCGGGATCGACGTGGGCGCCAAGGCCGAGCTCTATGCGCTGATCGATCGGCTCTGCCGAGAAGGGCTCGGGGTGATTCTCACGTCGAGCGAACTGCCCGAACTGCTCACCCTGTCTGATCGGTTGATCGTGCTCGCGGAAGGACGCCTCACGGCTGAATTCTCTCGGAGCGAGGCGACTGAGCAGAAGATCATGGAAGCAGCCACGATCGGTTGAAACATTCTCGTCACTGGCCGAGATGTTTGGCCACCAGGGATCGGGCCCGAACCGGATCCTGGGTCCCCAACACGATCGCCCTGCCATCGCGAAACACGGTCAGGCTGATCGCGGGCTCCACCTCCGCCCGCAGCATCCAGGGCGTGGCCGTCACCGGCACGCTCCTCCGCAGCAACTGGGCAAGACTCTCCAAGTCGACATGCCTGCCGGCAGCTGCTGCGACCTGCACCGCGTCTCTTCCGCAGAGAACCGTGGCTGCCCCCGCTCCACGCCGGTGCAACCAGGGCGTCTCACCATCGCGACAGGTCGGACAGCCTTCGGCGGCAAGCGGTGCAAGATCCACCCTCCGCCAGCGCCCCCCCCAGAGTTCAAAGACGAGCATGCTTCCGTCGAACCGAGAAGGTCGTTCACCAGGGGCTGCCGCGAGAATCTTGATCGCCTCGGCGGCCTGCACGCTCCCCACCACCATCGCCACGGGGCCAAGGATGCCAGCCGTCTGACAGGTGGGGAGATCGCCGGGGGCGGGCGGCTCGGGCACAAGGCACCTTAAGCAGGCGGTGGTGCCAGGAAGAATCGACAGAACTCGCCCTTCCGAGCCGATTGCCGCGCCATAGATCCAGGGCACTTGCCGCGAACAGCTCCATTCGTTGATCAAGAACCTGGCCTCGAAGTTGTCGCTCCCATCGACGATTAAGTCGATATCGGCGAACAGTTCTTCACAGGTGTCGGCGGTGAGATCCATCACACGTGGATCAAGGTCGGCCTGCCGATCGATGCGAGCGAGATGGGTTGCAGCCGCCACAGCCTTGGGCAAGCCCGCCTCCACATCCTCTTCGTTGAGCAAGAGTTGCCGGGGAAGGTTGGAGAGTTCTGCGAGATCACGATCGATCAGCCGCAAGCGTCGCACTCCAGCCCTCAACAGCGCCGTCGCCGAGGCCCCTCCGAGGGCCCCGATGCCCACCACCGCCACCCGAGCATCGAGTACACGCCGCTGCCCCTCGGCACCGAACGGCTCAAAGCGGACTTGGCGAGAAAAGCGGTCTTCGTCGTGCATCAGCCCTCTCCGCTTCCTCTGCCCACGGTTCCTGCGTCGTGGTGCTGCATGTCAGACAGCGTAGCCAGCAGGCTCCCAGGCGGGACTGGTGCCTGCCGCCAGCCAAGCAGCCATGTCCGCTTGCAGGGTATCACAGCCGTTCCGTGCCCCTTCAATCGAGAGCAGGCGAGCCTCACCTGCCAAGGACCTGCGGATCAGCACCGGCAGCGGTGGAGGGCATCGCCAGCCGTCGTGCGGCAGCGTGTTGCCGAGCTGGCCAACGAGAAAATCGAGTCCCTCCATAGAGGCCTGACCATCCCCCTGCCAAGGCGGCGGCACCTCGCCGTCGACGGATAGGCCCAGTTGGAGCGTCCCCCGGAAGCGACGCCACCGTGGCAGCAGAGGCAGGTGCTGCGGTCCCAACACCAGGAATCCAACCGAAGGATGAGCGGCGAGCCGCGCGGCTTCGCGAGTGGCCTCCGCATCACGGAGGTGGTCAGGAAGTTGGGCCACGAGCATCACGCCATCGCGGTCCGCCGCCTCGCAGCAGGCCGACGCGGGTAGGTCCACCCACAAGGCGGCCGCGCACGCCCGGGCATCCCCCAAGCCAGCAAGTGCGGCGGGGTCACCTCCGCGAATTGCGTGTGGCCAGCACACCGCCCGCGGCACATACCGGCGACCATCCAACCGAAAGGCACCATCTCGGTGGCCGAGCCGACGAACCCCCACCAGTTGGGACCACCGTAGTTCGCGGCCGGCGGGGGCCTTGAGATACAGATCAAGCTGATACCGATTGGGGAGTTCCGGAGACCAGTAGCCTGGCTCCACCAGAATCGCCTCCGCGGTAGGCATCACATCTTCGCGAGCTTCTCCCGATGAGGGCAGCAAGCCACGGAAACGTGCCTTCGTCGGAAGCGTGGTCGCCAGGGCACAGCGGGGGCCGCGGAGCGTACCCTCCACCGACCAAGCGTGATCCGACACGTTGTCACCCCAACCCTCCGGAAAATCCAAGACCCTCACATACACCACCGCCCGCATGTCGTCCGCTCGCCCGAGCAGGACCGCGAGCTGCGGAACCTCGTCGTCAACATCGCTCACGCAGTTCCCTCCCCCGCAAACCGCTCGGCAGCCATCAGCGAGATCCGTTTGAGATCGAGTTTTCCTGAGCCGAGCGCGGGGATCTCATCAATCTCCACAAAACTATCCGGGGATGGGATCCACAAGTTGGGCAAGCCCGCCTCGGCAAGACGCTGACAGATCTCGCGAGGCGCAGTCTCCATCGGCAAGTGGAGCACCACGAGCCGCTCTCCCTTGCGCACATCGCGGACGCCAGCCACCACCGCCAGCAGCTGACCATCGGTGGCTCCCAACACGTCGTTGAGTTTTTCCTCCACCGTCACGTGCGGCACCATCTCTCCACCGATTTTGGAGAAACGGCTTTCACGGCCGGTGATGGTGATGAAGCCATCAGCGTCGAGTTTCGCGACATCTCCGGTGCAGTACCAGCCGTCTCGCAACACCTTCGCCGTGAGGTCGGGTCGATCGAGGTAGCCTTGCATCACGTTGGGCCCTCGAATCCAGAGCAGCCCTTCCTGACCGACGGGCAACTCTTCCGTCGGTTCGCTCGCATCACGTGGGGAGATTCTGGCCCGACAGCCTGCGATCGGTCGGCCCACCGTTCCCTCCCGAGCGTCGACAGGACGTCCGGGCACGTGGCGCGCAGGGGGCACGTTTGCTGCCACGAGAGGGGAGAGTTCGGTCGCCCCATACGCCTCCCACGGCCGCA
>JBMTLP010000313.1:0-4576 GCA_049433245.1 Pirellulales bacterium | reverse complement strand
TGCGGACCATGCACGCCCGCCACGAGCTGATCGATCGACTGCGTGTTGGTGTAGTCAGCTCCCGGCGTTGCGGTCAGGTCTGCCGCAGTCAGCCACGTGTCGGCTCCACTGTGCCCGCCTTGGCTGGCCGGATGACCGAGTCCGCTGACGACGCTCAACGCATCGCGGTGGGGAGCGAGCGGGGCGAGCGTTGGTGAGAGGGAATACGCCTTGCCTGCATCCGTCGGCATCCATTCGGTGATGTTGACGCCATTGGGCACATAACAGCAGATCAGCCTCGGTTGCGGGACGGTGGATTCGGTCCAGGGCTGGAACGTCGATGGCGCTGAGTAGGCCTGCATGCAATCGAGAAGCGGCAGCGCCAGAGCCACGCCACTACCGCGGAGGAGATGCCGTCGGGAGAGAGTCGGGCGGGGCATGCAGGGATCCTCCGGGGGAGCGGGCTCGACGCTGGAGCAAGCGTATCATGCCACCACGGGGCCGTCGCTTGTGCTGGCTCAGTGATTGGGCGTGCGGTTATGTCGTTTGGAAGGGCTCGCTGGTGACGATGGCGTGGATCATCGCCCGCAGGGTGTAGCCTTGCGACGCGGTGCTGGCGACGATCGTCTTGATCGCGGGATCATCGGCTAGACCGAGCTCACGGCCGAGGGCATAGGTAAGCATTGCGCGGGCCAGGGTTTCCACGAAGTCGTCCCCTCGCTCAAGCAGTGCGGTTTGTAGGCCCGCAAGGCCGTCAATCACGGTGCCGTCGGGAAACTCACCGCTGGCATCGATGGCAGGGTCGTTCCGGCCGATGCGGCCCTTGTACCCAAAGCCTTCTTGCAGCCGCCATTCGCCAGATGCATCGTAGTTTTCCAACGCAAAGCCGAGTGGGTCGATCTTTGCGTGACAGCGTGCGCACTGGGCAAGCGCGCGGTGCGCCTCAAGGCGCTGGCGGACAGTGGCCTTGTCGATGCCCGGCACTTCCGGCGAGATCTCACCGGCGTTGGCCACCGGCAAGCCGGGATCATCGCCGAGGAGCGTCCGCAACACCCACGTGCCGCGCTTGACTGGTGACGTGCGAGTGCCGTTGGAGGTGATGGTGAGCATCGCGGCCTGGGTCATCAGGCCGCCGCGGTGCACGCCCTCTGGAACGGGCACGCTGCGGAAGGTGTCACCGCGTACGCCCGGAATCCCGTAGAAGCGAGCCAGGCGTTCGTTGATGGTGACGAAGTCGCTCTTGAGCATCTTCCGCACGTCGAGATCCTGCTCGAGAAAGGTGCGAACAAAAGCCTTTGATTCCGCGGGCAGCGAGATTTCGAGATGTCGGTCATACCGTGGAAAGAGGTCCTTGGCCGGTGGATTTGCGCCCACTTCACGCAGCCGCAGCCATTGCCCAACGAAGTTTTCGATGAGCTGATCCGCCTTCGGGTCAGCGAGCATCCGCTCCACCTCCGCGGCGAGGTGGGTGGCACGATCGAGTTCGCCTGTGTCGGCGGCGGTTCGCAGGAGCGGATCGGGCTGACTTGACCACAGAAAGTAGGAGAGTCGCGTGGCACGTTCATGGGCTGTTACTCGCCTCGCGGACCCACCTGCGGCGGCGGCCTCCACCATGTATAGAAAGTGAGGGCTGGACAGGACCGCGGCGAGCGGCTGACGAATCGCGGTTTCAAAGCTCGCTCCCGCCTCGCGAGCAGTTTGGAACAGGGGGAGTAGCCGGCGAACCTCGCTGGCATCCACGGGCCGGCGAAAGGCCTCGGCCATGAATCGCTCCAGCACCTGTTCGGCGTAGCCCACTTCATCGGTGTCGCGGAGTGGAGAAGGAAACAGAATCTTGGTATGCGATGCCGGTGGCCACGATTCCACCAGGGGGCCTTCGATCTCGACCCAGTCCACGAGCAGTTCCGGCCGGGCAAAGCCGTCTCGGCGCTGCATCCAAAAGTTCTCCAGCACCGCTGGAATCTCGTAGGCGTATTCGATCGTAATCCCGACCGACTCGGTGCTGCACCGCACCCGTTGCTCAACCACCTGCGGCTCGTCGGGAGTGCCCACGACATCAAACTCAGCAACGGTCTGGGGCTGGCTGCCGAGTTGGAGCACGACCTTCGCTCGGGGCGGACCGTATGCGTACATGCGGTCGCTGCGGAAGTGCTCAAGGTCGGCCTCAAACTGCTCGGCGTGTTGCGTCGCTCGCTCAGGCTGCTTCGCGGTCTGCTCGTCGCGTCGCTCACCGAGAATCGTGGCCGCGGTTTCAACGACAGCGCCGCGAGAGGGTGTGCGCCCCGCCAGTCGCATGCGGATCACGTACTCTCCCGCCGCAGGGAGGCGGAAGTCGCGGGCGTTGATGGTTTTATCCCAACTGGGGTGGTGCACCACCACCCAGGGGCCTTCGTGCGGATTGTTGCCGCCATTGACGATCGGGTTGTTCCGCTCATCCAGCCGCATCCTGACCCGATCACCTGCCGAGCCTTCTCTCGGATCAAACCGCCAGTGCACGCTGGGTGGTGGCTCCCCTTCGACGATGGCTCGCGACAGAACCTCCTCAGCGGCATCGAGCGTGAGTTCCATCTGAAGCGGGGAGAGGCTCAGCGCACCTCCGTTGTTGTCAAAACCACCAGCAGGTGGATCCTGCGGAAAGCCAGACACATCGACGGCAACACCCACGAGATCGCGGATTGTGTGGCGATACTCACTGCGGTTGAGGCGACGCAGAACTGGGCTGTCGGCTCGTGCCGCTTTCTCGGCTGCGGTCACGCTCCGCACAATCCAGTCAACAACGCTTGCCACCTCCGCATCACTGGGCTGGGGCGACTCCTCGGGGGGCATCGCGTGCGCGTTGAGCACGTTGAGCACTTCCAGCCACTTCTGCCGCATTGCGACGACGGAGAAGTCGGTGCTGAGTTCGCGGCGGTCAATCGAAAACTCCCCTTCGATTGCGTCGCCAAGGTGACACTCCGCGCAGTGCTCCTTGAAAAAAGGCACCACCAGCTCCTGGTACTCATCTGCTCGCGCGAGGGCTCCTGCACACACGCTCCAGCACGCGAGCATGGAAAGCAGCAAGTGGAGTCGGGCCACCATAGCAGGTGAGTTCCTCTTAAGAATCCGTGGGTTTCAGCGTGGAGATTGTAATCGCCGCGGGTCGGTACCGTGGTGGCACCACAGTTCATCGTTCGATGTGCTCGTCCATGCAATCCAAATTGTATTCTTCAGGCAGCGGTGTTTGGGGACAGCGGTTCCACTGAAGATGGTCAAAAAGGATCAACCACATGGCAGGCATCTCACGTCGTGATCTGGTGAAGGCAGGGCTTCTTGGAGGCGTGACGCTGGCGACGCCCGCGCGATCGCTGTGGGCAGCGAATGCCAACGAAGAGATCAACGTCGGTTTCATCAGCTGTGGTGGCCGAGCCAGCGGGCTGATGGGTTCGTTTGAAAAGATCGAAGGGGTGACGATCGGTGGCCTCTGCGATCCCGACGAGCAACGACTCGGGGTCGCGAGCAAGCGGTTTCCCAAGGCTCGCACCTGGACGGATCTGCGTGACCTCATTGAAGACGATGGCATCGATGCTGTGGTTGTGGCCACGTGCAACCACTGGCATTGCTTGGCTGCGATCTGGGCGATGCAGGCGGGCAAAGATGTTTATGTGGAGAAGCCGCTCTCGCACAGCCAGTGGGAGGGAGCGCAGACAGTTGCAGCGGCGCGCAAACTCGGCCGCATCTGTCAGGTCGGCACACAGCAGCGATCCGACCCCATGCAGGCTGAGATCAAGAAGTTTCTGCATGAAGACCAGTCGCTCGGCACGATTCTCACAGCGCGGGTGAATCGCTTCGGTGTGCGAGGCTCAATCGGCAAGCGGGAGACGCCGCTGGAGATCGCCAAGGACGTGGCCTACGACGTGTGGCTCGGGCCGGCCCAAGATCAGCCGATCTACAGAGATGCCCTGCACTACGATTGGCACTGGGACTGGAACACGGGCTCAGGCGAAATGGGTAACTGGGGCGTGCACGTGCTCGACGATGTGCGGAACGTTGTCTTCCAAGACAGTGTGGCCCTGCCCAAGCGGATTCAGGGTATCGGCGGTCGCGTCGCCTGGAATGATGCAGGGGAAACCCCCAACGTGCACATGGTGCACTTCGACACGGGCTCCATCCCAGTGAGCATCCACCTCGCCAACATTACCGACGCTCCAAACGGAAAAAAGAGTCCTGCCCACCCCGGTCCCGGGAGCGGGTACATCGCCTACTGCGAGGGCGGGCGGTACGAGGGGCAGCGTGGACGCGGCGTGGCCTTCGATGCCGACGGCAAGGAGATCCGTCGCTTCTCTGGCAACAACGGCGACCACGTGCATCAGAAGAACTTTATCGATGCGGTGCGGTCCCGTGATGGCTCCCTGCTCAACGCGGATGTGGCCGTGGGCAACGACTCGACCGGTTGGTGCAACCTGGCCAACATCGCCTTCCGCGCCGGCAGCCGCTATCAGCCGCAGGTGATTCGTGATGGCTTCCCGCAGATGGCCGATCTCGCTGCTGAGGTCGGCACGATGCTCGCCGCGCATGGCCTCGACCTCGACGGGGGTGAGATCCTGGCGAGCCCGATCCT
>JBMTLP010000312.1:0-4578 GCA_049433245.1 Pirellulales bacterium | reverse complement strand
AAGGCAGACGCTGCGGGCCTGGCAACGGAGCCTGCGAGCGGTGCAGTCTCGGCTTCACTGGCACTGTCACTTCATGCAGAAACTGGAAGACGAACCGGCCATCGAATTTCAAAACATGCTCCGCGCGGCCGACGGGCTTCGGGAAGAGGAGATCGATGCCGCTCGACTCACAGCCTGGCAGGCAGGCCGCACTGGGTATCCACTCGTGGATGCCTGCATGCGGAGCCTTGTGGCAACGGGCTGGCTTACGTTCCGGATGCGAGCCTTGCTGGTCTCATTCGCTGCGTATTCACTCTGGCTGCACTGGCGGCCCGTGGGGCTGCATCTTGCCAGGCATTTCCTCGACTTTGAGCCGGGCATCCACTGGTCGCAGCTCCAGATGCAAAGCGGCACAACCGGCATTAACACGCTGCGGATCTACAACCCGACGAAGCAGGCCGTCGAACAGGATCCTCACGGCATCTTCATCCGTCGTTGGCTGCCCGAGCTGGCTGGCGTGCCGGAGCTTTATCTGCATGAGCCTTGGAAGATGCCGCCGGGTGTGCAACTGACGGCCGGTTGTCGAATCGACACCGACTATCCCGCACCGATCATTGACCACGCCTCAGCGGTGCGGGAGGCAAAGCGACGGCTCGCCATGGCCCGTGGCAGTGCCCCAGCCCGCGCAGAGGCCCGCGACGTGGCCCGGCGGCACGGCAGCCGGAGGGACCGCCGCGGAGCAATGCAGCAAGACCCGGTGCGGCGGCATCTCGAGGCCAGCGAGGGGCGCCGGAAGGCCGCTCGCGCTGTCCCTGATCCCCAGCAGAGGCTTCCCTTCGTCGACGACGAGGCCGACGACTGAGCATGCCGCCTGTGCTCGAAGGTCCGCTGTGCGGCGCGTCCTGCATCCCTCGCTCGCAGGTCAGACCACTGCCGCTTGGATCAGTTGCGAGATCAGTGGGAGCAGCTGCTTCTTGCGGCTGACCACGTTCTTGAGGTCGTAAAGGCCCGGGGAGATGCGGGGGTAGTTGATGTCTTCCCAGGCCACGGTCTCCTTCGAGAGCAGCAGGAGCGATCCGTTGCTGACCACGTCGGTAATCAGCAGCGCTGAGAAGTCGAGGCGTCGCTCCTGGGCGTAGGCCGCGAGGGCCTGCAGCAGTTCGTCTTTTCGTTCCCAGAAGAGATCGAAGCCCGTCTCCTCGATCTGCGAGATAGAGAATCGCACCGCCTGCTCTGAAAACTCCTTACAGTCTTCTCGGACCACCTTGTCGGGCAGGCTCGTGCGCAGCGCAGAACCAATCTCGAAGAACTCGCGGGCGTAGGTGTCGAGGTCAACGGTGCATCGTTCTCGCAGCCAGACCAGGATGTCGCGGTCGACGTCGGTGGTTGTGGGGCTCCGCAAGAAGAGGGTGTCGGAGATGATTCCCGAGGCCATGCAGAGTGCGATCGCGGGCGACGGTTCCAGGCCCGCTCCGCGATACTGCCTGGCAACGAGCGTGCACGTTGAGCCGACGGGCTCGTTCACGAACCGGATGGGCTGGGCCGACTTGAGGCCACCGCCGAGGCGATGGTGGTCGAGTACTTCGACGATCTCGGCTTCCTCGATGCCGGCAACGGCTTGGGTGAGTTCGTTGTGATCGACGAGCACGATTTTCGCGCGGGGAGGGTTAATCACATCAGACTTAAACGAGATGCCTTCGAGCAAGCCATCGTCACCAACCACAGGAAAGACTGGCTGCGGAGACCGCTCGACGATCGAGCGAGCTTCCGAGAGACGCATCTTTGCCGACAGCGTGACCACATCGCGGTTGACGGCTGGGTCGATGAACTGCGACGAACGGATACGGGTAGTCGTGTTGACCGTGTCGAACGGGCTCAGCAGCACCGACACGCCTCGAGCTCTCGCGAGCTCGAGCAGCCCTGAGCTCAGTTCGAACCCGCCTGTGATCACCAAACCTCGTACGCCCTGCTCGATCGCCGGCAACTGGATGCTCGGCCGGTCGCCACACACCACGAGTACGCGGTCTTTATCGAACTGCTGCATTCGCGCCGTGAAGCCGTCGGCGCTCATGGCGCCCACCATCACGAGCAGTTCGTCGTGACGCTGTGGTTCCACCGCATGCTGGAAGGAGCCGCCGAGGGCAGCGGTGATCTTTTGGAGGTTGGTGGTCACCGTTCGCGAGCGGATGGGATCGCCTTCGTCGCGAAAGAGCAGCTCCATCAGCTCCAGCACCGAGAGCACCCCCACCACTTTGCGCTCGTCATCCACGACAGGAATCGCGCGGAGGTCTGAGTCGCGCATGCGTTGGTAGGCCTCAAAGAAGGCATCGCCAAACTGCGCTGTCACGGTCTCGCGACGGCAGACGTCCTCTGCTTCCGGTCGCACGTCCATGATCAACCGCGGGGCCGCCAGCCCAGCCATCTTGAGCACGTACTCGGTGCGTTGGTTGGGCGGGCCGCAGCAGGCGGCGATCGTGTCTGGGTGGCTGGTACGGCGGAGGAAGTCCGCGTAGGCGATCGCCGAACAGATGGCGTCGGTATCAGGGTTCCGGTGTCCGAAGACAAAGAGACTCATGGTGCAAGGCTACTGGAGGATGGCGGGCAGGCTCGGGCGGCCTTTCGCTTGAGCGAGCAAGGGCGTCGCCGAACTTCTTGTACTCAGGCTGTTCGCCGCGAGACAAGCGGAGTCAGGCTGACGGTTCTTTAGCGGATGCGTGACAGAAACTGAGCAGGTTGGGTTTGTCGCCGGTCCGCATGGCGTCGTTCATGGGACGCATGTTGCCAAGGCCATCGTGGTCTCGAAGTCGCGAAGTGCTGCAGTGGCTCCGTAACCCGTCACACAGTAGGCCGCGTTGGCAGCTGCGAGGAGGCCGGCCTGGCGGAGGGGCATCTCGCGGAGCAGTCCGGTCAGCAGGCCGGCCAGAAACGCGTCGCCAGCGCCGGTGGTGTCGACCACGGGGCTTGGTGGCACAATGCACGGAATCGTCACTTCCTTCTGCTCGTCGCCGTCGGCCGCGGTGAGCACGGCACCCTTCGTGCCAAGTTTCACGCCCACGATCCCGCGAGCACCGAGTTCGCGGTAGCGTCGGATGATCGCGTGGGGATCGGTCAGGCCGGTTTGATGCACAGCTTCATCGAGGCTGGGCACATAGAGGTCAAGATGCGGGAGCGCGGGCGTGAGTTGCTCGAGCGTGCCACCTGCCCCGCCGGTCTCCAGAGCGACGAGGCAACCGGCCTGCTGAGCTCGTTCCACGGCCGCGCCCAGGTCTGGCTCAAGTCCAGGCAGCAGCCCCAGGTAGCCGATCACCGCCCAACGCGAGCGAACAAAGTGGCGCTGCAGGCCATCGATGAAGCTGAGGTCGAGGGCGTAGGGTGCGCCACCATGGTGCGCGAAACTTCGCTCACCGCCCGGATCGATCAGCACCGCGGTCGTGCTCGTGCCCAAGGTGTCGTGAGCCGTGAGGGGCGAGGTGTCGATGCCTTCAGTTGACAGGCGGTTGCGGATCACCTCAGCCCAGGGGTCGTGGCCGACGAGACTGGCTGCCGCCACCGAACCGCCGAGCCGAGCGAGGCCGATGCCGGTGTTGCACACGATGCCCCCAGTGACCACGTCAATCGGATCAACATGAATCAGGCGTCCTCCGCCGATTGGTTGGTTGAGTCCGACCGGTCGCACGAGGATGTCGGCAACGCACGTTCCGCACACGAGGCAGTCAATGTCACGGCTGGTGGTCATCGCGGGGCTTTCTAAGCCAGTTCCGGAGGGGGAGGGCGTGTTTTCGTGAATCCCTTCCGACGAAGCAATATGGTACACCTTTCGGCTTCCGCCGCTCACTGTCATCTGCGGCGGCAGTCGCATTTCGAAGGAACACGATGCCCGCCTCTCCGACCGCTCCTGCTCCAGAAAAGTCTCTCGACGCCAAGCTCGCTCGGATCATTGCCGATCCCAGTTGTCAGGACTTTATCTTGGCGGATGCAAAAGATCCCGACATGGCCTTCGGCCTGGCTGCACCGGGGCTGAAGGCGGGAGGCGATCCCAAACACGGTCCGTATCGCACGCTCGCTGAGTTTCATGACGCGATTCGCGAGATCGTGGGGGAGAGCCTCGTCGACATCATGCTGATGAGTGCGAGCACGAGTGAGAAACTCGCGATCGACGAAGGCATCTTTCGCAACTCACCGGTCACGCCTGCGGTGCGGATGAACGACACCAGTGATATCTGGTTGGCCTCTGGCAGCGGTGGCTACGCTAAGGAACCCGCTCTGCCCTTTGCGACGACCACGATTCATCAGGCGCGAAGTGGGCATGTGGCTGGTTGTGAACCCGCGGGGCCGTACGCGGTCGATCTGGGGCTCTTCTCCGTCACGCTGAACGATGACGCCGTGCTTGATCGTGCCATGCTCGAGGCGTATCGCGGTTTTCGCATCGAAGCGGAGCAGGAAGGGTTTCGACATTTTCTCGAGGTCTTCTTTCCCAACGCCCTCGGCAGGGTGCCGGGGAAGGATCCAGCGGCGCGGCCGGCCAACATTGCGAGGTTCTTGGCCGATCACGTGGTGCGGATGTTGGCGGGCGTGCCGAAGGCTGGGCGTCCTGTATTC
>JBMTLP010000311.1:0-4583 GCA_049433245.1 Pirellulales bacterium | reverse complement strand
GTCCCGACCGGCACGTCGTGGACGACGTAGTGTTTCGACTGGCCTAGGGCATCGCCATAGGCCACCGCAATCGCGGCCGGAGCAACCCGCGCAGACACCGGCAGTCGCCCGCTGCCCGTCGACCACATCGGAATCATTCCCATGCTCATACTCCGTCCGCATCGATCCGCGGCAGTCGTCCCTGACGGCGAGCGACGCCTTGCCCAGTATGCGTGCTGAGAACCGCCTCTACGATGGGGACTACCCTCTGGCTTAAGCAGCGTGCAACTTTCGTCCGTACAGCGTTCGCAAACCCCGAGTCTGGGCAATACAGGTAAGACCGCCGATCCCTCAGACGGACCGCGATCCGGCCGCGGTGCGCCGACCGCCGTCGAGAAGGACCGCCTGCAAGACCTCGGCCACCCGCTCGTCGCTCACCTGATCAAAGGATTGGTAGTACTGGCCAACAGTCTGAAAGCCTTCGGGCTCCAGCAGGCAGATCATGCGATCGCACTGTCGGGCTATCTCCGCCACCCGGTCCGGCGATCCCACCGGCACGGCCACGATCACGTCACGAGCCCCGGCATCTCGGACGCTGCGGAGAGCTGCCACCATCGTGGAGCCGGTGGCGATGCCGTCGTCGGTCACGATCACGCTTCTTCCCGCAATCTCTGCCTGGGGCCGAACGCTCCGGTAGAACTCGCGGCGACGGGCGATCTCAGCGAACTGACGCTGCCGCTCCTTTGCAACATCGTCTTCACTGATCGCTGCAACCCGGGAGATGTGAGGATCGAGGATGACCTCGCCTGATTCGCTGATGGCACCAAACGCCAGCTCCGGCTGACACGGACAGCGGAGTTTTCGCGCGAGCACCACATCGAGTTCTGCCCCGAGCCCACGTGCCACCTCAAGGCCTACATCGATGCCGCCCCGCGGGATCGCCAGCACAAGCGGTCGTTCCAGAGGGACGCCCGCAAACGCATCCGCCAGCATTCGCCCCGCCTCTGCTCGGTCTGCAAAGCACGGCACCGGCAACGTTTGCATGTCAGGCTCCCGTGAGAAGGGAAGGGCGGAGACTTCGGGAGAACCAGTCAGCGGCCAGCCAAGCCACCTCCTCGAGCGTGCCTGGCTCCTCAAAAAGGTGCGTGGCGCGGGGAATCACGGCAAGTTGCTTCTCGCAACCGAGAACGTCGGAGGCCTCGCGGTTGAGCACCAGCACATCACGATCCTCTCCTCCCACGACCAAGAGCGTGGGAGCGGTCACCTCCGCCAAACAGTGCTCCGCAAGGTCGGGGCGGCCGCCGCGAGCGACCACAGCCTTGATTTGCGGCGTGCGAACGGAGGCCATCAGGGCGGCGGCAGCGCCGGTGCTCGCTCCGAAGAGGCCGATGGGGAGATGTCCGGTCTTCCGCAGACGCTGCACCATCGCGACAGCAGCCAGCACGCGGCCAGCCAGCAGCGACACATCGAACACGTTCGCACGATCCGCTGCTTCCTCGGCGGTGAGGAGATCAAACAGAAGCGTACCAAGGCCGCGCTCGTGGAGTTGGCTGGCCACAAAACGATTGCGCGGACTGTGCCGACTCGACCCGCTCCCGTGAGCAAACAGCACCAGCCCACTCGGATCGTCGGGCAAAGTGAGGGTGCCGGGCAGATGCACGGAGCCTCCGCCGGCGCCCACACACACAATGTCAACTTCTTCGGTGGTCATGACGTCGCCTCCTCACCCGAACCGTTTCTCCGGTGAGGCGTGGAGACAACATCAAGACTGAGGGACGGCGTTTGATCGTCACTGCAGTCAGACACTTGGCACGTGCAGCAACGCCGTGGGCCAAGGTTAGCCGAGCAGGTGCTTCACGGCGTCGCGCTCGTCGGTGATTTCCTTGAGCGTGGCATCCATCTTCTCGCGGGAGAAGGCGTCGATTTCCAGGCCCTGGACCACTTCCCACTTGCCGTCGGCACAGGTGCAGGGCATGCCGTAGATCAGGCCCTCGGGAATGTCATACGACCCGTCGGAGACCACCCCCATGGTCACCCAGGCGCCGTTGCTGCCGAGGTTCCAGTCGCGCATGTGATCGATGGCGGCATTGGCGGCCGAAGCGGCTGACGAAAGCCCGCGAGCCTCGATGATCGCCGCGCCACGCTTGCCGACTTTCGGGATGTATTCGTTGCGGTACCAGTTCTCGTCGCCGACCACGTCTGCGGCTGGCTTCCCGTCAACGGTGGCAAAGCGAATGTCGGGGTACATCGTGGGAGAATGGTTGCCCCAGACCACCATGTTCTTGATCGACGTCACGGCGGCGCCCGTGCGGGAAGCCAGCTGCGAGACCGCCCGATTGTGGTCGAGACGCATCATTGCCGTGAACTGCTCACGCGGCAGGCTCTTGGCGGTGTTCATGGCGATTAAGGCGTTGGTGTTGGCGGGGTTGCCCACCACAAGCACGCGGATGTCGCGAGCCGCCACGCTGTCGATGGCCGAACCCTGTTCGGTGAAGATCTTGGCGTTTTCCAGCAGCAGGTCTTTGCGTTCCATGCCGGGCCCGCGGGGCCGCGCGCCAACGAGCAGCGCCTGCGACGCATCCTTGAAGGCCACCTTCGGGTCGTCGGTGCCCACCATGCCGGCGAGCAGCGGAAACGCGCAGTCCTCAAGTTCCATCATCACGCCCTTGAGCGCCTGCTGGGCCTTCTCCATCGGCAGCTCGAGCATCTGGAGGATGACCGGCTGATCCGGCCCCAGCATCTGGCCGCTGGCGATGCGAAACAGCAGGGCGTATCCGATTTGGCCAGCGGCACCGGTGACAGCAACTCGTACAGGGGCTTTGGACATGCGGGATTCCTCTTCAATACGGCCGCGAGGGCTGCGGTAGGACGACTTTTATCAGCGTAGAGCACGTATTTGGCTTGAAAACCGCACGCCGGTCAACGCCCGGCCCGCATTCGCCCGCCTGGCAATGAAACGCCTCGCGCGGCGTGCCAAGACCGTCGGGAGGGCGTGTGGGTGATTCGCAAAGGCCGCCTGCTCAAACCCGCCGCGTGAATGTTGCCAGGGAGCATCCGGCAGAGCCGGTTTCCTCGCTTTTCGCCTACACTGTGGCTATGTCCACCAACGCAGACGTATTCGCCAAACCGAATCTTTGCCCACGAGACCGAGCCCTGAGGGCTCGCGGCCTGGCACTCTCGCCACGAGAACGGCTGGCAGAAATGCAGCGGCTGATTGATGAGGCATGGGCCTTGCTCGAAAAAAACCCAGCAGGCAAAGCCCACTTCCTCAAGCGAAACTTCAAAGCCCGCCGCATCCCATCCACGCAGGAGCCGACAGCAAATGGCGCCTGACCTGCGGGCTCTAACGGTTCTCAGCCAGCACCATGTGCCGTTCGTCGTGATCGGCGGACATGCTGTGAACGCACACGGCGTGCTTCGCGCGACAGAAGACACTGATGTTGTCTGGCTCCGCTCACGAGAATCTGAAGACAAACTCCTGCGAGCCTTGGTTGAAATCGACGCCCACTACATCGGCAATGAGATCGATCCAGCGACCGGTATCGAACGAACCTACCCGGTGACTGAGGCCTTTATCCGCGCCAGCCAGTTGATGATGCTCTGCACAACCGTGGGCTTCCTCGACCTCTTCGACTATATCCCTGGATTTCCGCACGAGCCTGCAAGAACCGTTTGGGAATCAGCAATCAAGATTGATGGCCTGCGGTTCGCTTCGCTCGATTGGCTTCGAAAAATGAAGCAGGCGTCAGGCCGCCCGAAAGACCTGCTCGATCTTGCGAATCTCCCCGAGCCGCCGAGTGGCGAGTGACGTTATCAGTAGCCTGGGAACGGGCGGCTCTCCCCCCGCCACTCGGAATCCAGGGCTGATGTGTCCGTGACCTCTTTCCATCCTCCAGGGCATCATTCTCCTGCTCGCCCCGCAGTCCGGAAGGCGTGGCTTACCGCTCGCTTTTCACGGAGGTGGTTGACTCATCAAGACTGTTGCAGTGCCACGTTCGCGGACCCTATCATGGCGGCGAAAACAGATTCCGCTTTACTATTCGGCACGCCGCAGCATATGGGACCGATTGAAATGAACACGTTTTTCAATCGTCGGACGTTTATAAAGCAGACGGGAGTTATTACGACAGGGCTGAGCTCTTCGATGAACGGTGCGGGGGTGCACGCAAGTGAATCGCCGACAATCAGTAAGAGTCACTTTGCGTCGCTGCGGAAGCATCTGCGCGGGCAACTTATTCAGCATGGCGACCCTGACTACGACGTTGCCAGCCGTGTGTTCTATTGGAATCCTTCCATAGCAAGTAAGCCAGTCGCGGTTGTACGCTGCGAACACGAACAAGACGTGGTACGGGGAGTGGACTTTGCTCGATCCCATAATTTAGAAGTAGCGGTCCGCTCTGGTGGACATAGTTATCTCGCGATGGGGTCATGCGATGGGCTGGTCATCGACGTTTCACCTCTGAAGCGAATCGACGTTGACCCAAAGAATCGCGTTGTTCGTGCCCAGGCTGGAGCCTTAAGTGGCGAAGTCGCTCGCGTCGCTGGCGCCTATGGGCTTGCGCCCGTCCTTGGGCAATGCCGGGGCGTGAGTGCTATTGGTGTCA